>CAZZEE010000007.1:841-19811 GCA_964652695.1 uncultured Cytophagales bacterium | reverse complement strand
TTATTAGGATGTGTTAACATAAATATTTGCAAATATGTAAATATTTATTACGAAAATGCAAAGAAAGGGAAGCTATTTTTAAAAATCTTAAAATGGCTCGTAAGTATTTTTACATATTACGATAAACTAGGTATATTTTTAAAATATTTATCACTTGTTTCAAGGAAAAAAGCTTGAATTAATGTTAACACTCCCTAGATATAGAGTTTCTCACGTTCTGTGTCGGAAGCTGCTTGTTACACCACTACGAATTGATGGATTAATCACCACATTCTCTGACTATTAGTTTTGACTTTTTAGCAGAAGGGAGCCTTTCTTCTATGGATGCTTCCTCCAACTGCACTATTAGCAAATCAACCAAATTAGGCTTTCCAGCATCTATCCAACAAGTAAGCCAGAAGTCGCCCAGCATTTTGATAGCAACTCTCATTTGTTGTTCTACCTGTCCAGCTAGGCGTTCGTGATAAGCGGAGGCATAAGCTTCCGAATATACTTTGCGAAGACTAGTTCCCTTTTGTTCAAAGCTAAATTTATTAAAACTAGAAAAAGTGTTCGATAAATCTTTCTCTAGGGTCAATACACTATTAACTAATCGGTGCGCCTGTATAACAGCCTCCCAGGCCCGCATCAATGGATTCTCGACATAAGTAGCCTTCCCTAAAAAACAATCATACTGTTCCTTGAATAATTCCGGTAACCGCGTCTCCCACAGTCCATGAATACCTTCTTGTCCAGTTAACTGTCCATCATAATTCTGGGTGGTGTGTAAGGGGACATTAGCATCAGCAATATAATGGCCAATATCTGCGGAGAGCTTTAAGATTTTTTCTAGCGACTTACTTTTGAAAGCAGCAGTAAGGGCGGCTTTCATTTGACAGATATGCCAGGGAACAATGCCATGGGCTATTACAGTCTCTTCTGAATATTTTTGTATGATTTGCTTCCACTCTCTGGGGAGTTGACTAACCGCATCATCTCCATAATAATCTAGATCTATGTAGTGTTTAGGTGCTTCTCCTTCTACTACATACCGTCTTTTATCTGGATTGACAGCATGCTCCGTTAGGTAGCCTACGTAATGCTTGTAGAAGGTAAATAAGGTAGGAGGTAATGTAAAAACCGCACACCGGTTGATATGTTTGTGAGCTGCAAAGCCCCATCCCCACGTATAAAAGCTAGGTAAAACGATGAATAGAAAACTCCAGAAAAAAGTTTTGACTCTCATGCTCATTTATTAGACTTCTTGCGTAATCTACGTCTTTTGGGGTTTTTGATTATCCAATTAGTTATAGTAGATTGTTAGTAAGTCGCTTCATATAAGGGGCGTCAGGGACTGCTACGCCTTCGGCTCGCAGTGACGAACTCCCGACGCCACAACCGTACACATAATATAACTAAACTATATTAGTAAACTAAAAACCGTAATCCATAAAGTTTTTTCCATAAAATGCGTAATTTTGCTTATGTTTTAAACATTTAATCCATTACAAGTCATGCCTAGCACATATAGAAGGTGCAAAACATCTAAACTGTTTCTAAGAATATCTCTTTGTTGGATACTCTGCCTGGGACATCAAATATCCTATGCAAAAGACAATCCAAATGACGATGTTACCCAGCAGGCCATTTATGGAAATAAAGATTTCTGGAGTATATATCCACTATCCGTACAATTAAATCCGCATTCCGGTATAACGTTGCCCATTCGTTTGCAGGATGTGGCCAAGAATGAACTGTCTACTAAGATATTAATAGCCTTAGGCGTAAGAGCAGACATTGGTTTATTATACGCCCGTCGATGGCTCTGGGAGCATTTTGATTGTTATCCTAAGCTAGGGTTGCTGCTCAAGTATGATTTTATCACCAATAACAACGTTGCTGAAAAAGGGCATGTGATGGGGGGTGTATTTTACGTAGAGCCTAACTATAATCACCTAGATGGGTGGGAAGTATTGCCTAGAGCAGGTGTAGGAATTGCCTATTTAAATATACCGGGCGGATTTAGCTCTGTTGACAAAACTCCAGAGAATGATGAGGAAGAAGACGTGGAACCTTATTCTGCTGCAGATGTAGATCCCTTTCGGCAAGAAGTCGATTTGAATCTCATCTTTGATATCATGGTTAAATATAGGTTAACACCTAATTGGCATTTGCATTTTAGCTTGGGCTTGGACTATTTTCCTGCCTTATTTACCAATACAGATGATGATACAGATGCGCTTTCCAGATCGAAGAAAGCAATAGAAATTTATACCGCTAGCTTAGGTTGTAGCTATACTTTCAATCCTAGTAAATATAATCCTGCTAGGACCCACCGTCGTCCAAAAAACTTGGTAGACTTAGCTCTCCTCAGCTCCTTTAGAAAAGCGCACCCTACTGGCAACAATATAAATGCAGGGGGCGACCAGCAACATGATAGTGCTGATAAATCTGATAAGTATTACTACCTAGGAGGGTTGCATGTACAGTGGAGTTATCAGCTTGTCAATAACCATGCGTTAGTGTTTGGAAGTGAGTGGATCAAGGACTGGGCTTTAAAAAAAGAGCTAGAAAATAAATTAAAAAAAGATACCCTACAGGTTAGCTTTATACTAGGACATGAGTTTTTGTGGGGTAGACTTAATTTTGGTCAATATGTAGGCTTCTATGCACTTAATAATGCCAATGCAGAGAACAAGCAACCTTTTAATGAAGTAGCCTATGCACGTCTCGGCTTAAATTATAGGATTACCGATTATTTATATGTAGGTACTGGTCTTAAAGTTTCTATATTGCCCAATAGTAAAGATGTAGGCAAAAGTAAGCCGCTAGAATATACTCGTCTAGACTATTTAGATTTTAGGATAGGATTTACTTTTTAGTGGAGTAAATGCAACTTACTGACCGGAAACTTTTTTTTAAGGCTATCAAAGTGTAAATTCGTGCAGATTATTTGATAAAACAGAAGTACAGTAAGTAAGGACTCCAATCACATACAATAGACACATGCCGAGAAACTGTCATTGCGAGGCTGCAAAGCAGCTGTGGCAATCCTGGCACCACCTAATAAGACGATAAAAATAATGGCAAATCACCAATCAGCTCGCAAAAGAATAAGAGCCAATGAGGCAAAACATTTGCGAAATAGATATCAACTCAAAACTTGCAGAACGGCTATTAAGAAGCTCAAACAGGTGAAGGATAAACAAGAAGCAGAAATACTTTTTAAGACCGTGGTAGCTATGCTAGATAAATCCGCTAGAAAGCATATCATCCATAAAAATAAGGCTGCTCATACAAAATCTCAATTAGCGCATCATATTGGTCGTTTATAAAAAAATAGAGCTAAAAATAGCAAAAAGCCTTGCAGATATACTGTAGGGCTTTTTATTTAGGTACATACTATACCTAATCTAAGTTCTAATTTTTATAAATGTTGAGCCATGGCAAAGACTAACAATCCAAGTGTACAAGTAAAGGAGACATCCTACCTCAAGATACAAGAATGGGCACAAGAAGATCGACCTAGAGAGAAGTTGATGCAGAAAGGTGCAGGGGTCTTGAGTGAAGCAGAGCTTATTGGTATCTTACTAGGGTCGGGTACCAGAAATCTAACTGCAGTAGGCCTAGCACAATCGATCTTACAGCAACATCATAACGATTTAAATGAGCTTGCGAAGCAATCTGTCAAAGAACTGCAAAAATTTAAAGGGATAGGCGTAGCCAAGGCAGTAACTATCGTCAGCGCAATGGAATTGAGTAGGCGAAGAAAAACCCATCATAAGCTACAAAAACCTAAGGTAGAAAGTGCTCAGGATGTTTATGAATTCATGAAAACAGAGTTATCGGACAAACTGACTGAAGAGTTTTGGATAGTCTTGCTAACCCGTTCTAATCACGTTATTACAAAACACTTAATCAGCAGCGGGGGTACTGCACAACTGGCTGTGGATCCTAAAATAGTCTTTAAAATAGCGCTTGACCACCATGCTGCCAGTATCATCTTGGTGCATAACCATCCATCCAATAATCCTAAGCCTAGCCACTTAGACATTCAATTAACGGAACGACTCCTAAAAGGAGGTAAGCTATTAGACATCCCTATCTTAGACCATGTCATTTTTGCTGAGGATAAGTATTTTAGCTTTGCTGATGAACATGTGGTGATATAAACAATGAACTAGCGGAATATTATGAAAATTTCTATTAATTGGCTCCAAGAATACATCTCCCTTTCAGAAACGCCCCAAGAGATTGCCAACCTATTGACAAAAAGTGGCCTAGAAGTCAGCCATATTGAATCTTTTGAACCTATTCCAGGGAATTTAGCAGGTCTACTCATTGGGCAAGTAATTGCTTGTACCAAGCATCCGAATGCAGATAAGCTACGCTGTACGCAAGTAGACATTGGAGCTGATAAGACCTTGCCAATCGTTTGTGGAGCGCCTAACGTAGCTATAGGTCAAAAAGTAGCTGTGGCGCCTGTTGGCACTACGTTACATACCTATACAGGGGAACAAATTCATATCAAAGCTGCTACGATTAGGGGGGAAGTATCAGAAGGGATGCTTTGTGCAGAAGATGAAATTGGACTAGGTCCCAGTCATGAACAGATACTGACCCTTGACACTAACTTACCACTTGGAACGCCATTCAATCAGTATTTTAAGCTAAAAACAGATCATGTGCTAACTATAGAGCTGACGCCTAATAGGATAGATGCTTGCTCACATCTAGGGGTAGCTAGGGAGTTACGTGCCTTACTTAATCGACCTATTCAATATCCACCTCTTTTGCAAGACTTGGCCCTTGACAAAGATTCATTACCCATTCAAGTAAACGTGCATGATGCTGACGCGTGTCCTCGGTATGCAGGTATAGCTATAGCAGGTGTGCAGGTTCAGGATTCACCTAAGTGGCTTCAAGATAAGCTCAAATCTATAGGGCATCACCCGATCAATAATGTGGTTGATGTAACTAATCTAATCATGTATGAACTAGGGCAGCCCCTGCATGCTTTTGATTATGACCAAATAGCAGGTAAACAAATTCAGGTAAGACTTGCTCGACCAGGAGAAACAATAAGTACACTAGATGGTGTAGATAGGACTTTAGTGGGGAAAGAGTTGCTGATAGCAGATGCGAGCAATAATATAGCCTTGGCAGGTATCCTAGGAGGAAAGTCAACAGCTGTAACAGCAGGAACTACCCATATCTTTTTAGAAAGTGCATATTTTGCGCCGCAAGTCATTCGGCAAGCAGCTACACACCATAAGATACAAACCGATGCAGCTTTCCGGTTCGAACGGGGGACCGATCCAAATTTATCTGTTATAGCCTTGCAGCGAGCTTGTTTACTGATACAAGAGGTAGCTGGAGGGAAGATAGCGTCTCATCTGATCGATATCTATCCACAACCTATTCAGCCCGTGCAAGTGGCAGTTTCTTATAAAAACATTCAACAACTTATTGGGCAGTCTATTCCTCCAGCGGAGATTCAATGTATACTGCATAACTTAGATATAGCTACTACCCAGGATGATGGGGAAAGATTTACTGCCTTTGCCCCCCCCTATCGCGTAGATGTAACGCGCGAGGTGGATATTATCGAGGAGATTTTACGTATCTATGGGTACGACAAGATCCAGCCGCCAGCCTATTTACAAAGTACGTTCCTAGCCACAACAGAACGCCCTCGGTCTTATCAAATAGCACATAAGCTCAGCGCCATCTTAGCTGCTAATGGTTATCAAGAGATATGTACCAACTCACTGATTGCCCAACAGGAAGAAGTACCTAGTCAGGAAACACCAGGACAGGTCATCCCCCTTTTAAATCCTTTGAGCGATCGATTGAACATACTTAGAAATACACTCATATTTTCAGGGTTAGAGATTCTTGCTCATAATATCAACCGTAAGCAGTTTGACCTCAAGCTTTTTGAAGTTGGCAAGAATTATTACCAACAAGACGGTAAATATGTGGAAAAGAATAAACTAGGGATCTGGCTAACAGGAAAAATAGAAGCTGCTAACTGGATTAGAAAGCCTAGAGAAGTTATTTTTCAAGATTTAAATACCATTATTCATAACCTCTTAGAGCGGTTAGGTATTTATTCGTTGAACCATCAAACTTTTTCAGGTCCTTGGTATAAACAGGGAGTACAGGTATATCATCAATCCAAGCAGCTGATTACTATAGGGCAATTAGAAGAGCAACTGGTACAAAAGGCAGGTATTAAACAAGCTGTCTTTTTTGCGGATATCGATATAGATCAACTGAGTGCCTATGCAACCCTTCCAATAACTTACGAACCTATCTCTAAGTTCCCTGTGGTCAAGAGAGACCTTTCACTTGTCATCGACCATACTGTTTCGTTTGAGGATATCAAGAAGGTACTGGCAGCGCAACAGGAAAGTCTTGTACAAGATATGTACATATTTGATGTTTATCAAGGAACCAATTTACCAGCTGGTAAAAAAGCTTATGCCTTGTCTTTTGCTTTGCAGGACAAAGAGCGAACATTGGATGAGAAAACTATTAATCAGGTGATGGCTCGGTTGATCAACACTTTTCAAGAGATCTTGGGAGCCGTTATACGAGAATAAGCGCTTATGGAGCACCTGCATGCAAATATCCGCCAACTAGAACATAAGCTTACGCAGTTCAAGGATACGTATAACCAGCAGAAGTTGTTAATAGAAAAACTGAAGCAAGAAAATGAGCGACTCAAGCGCCTTAGTCAGCAAAAGCAACCAACTGATTCTGCCTATGATTCAAGCAAGATCCAAGGTATCTTACGAGCATCTAATGAAAAAGGGGAACCCATGCGACAGCTTCTGGATCAGTATATTCAACAGATCGATCAGTGTATTAAATATTTAGAACAAACGTAATCTCAAAATTATTCGTAACTACCAACTTTGTCTCTCTCCAAAACCTTAAATTGGCCTTAAATTAGTGTTCGTGTAACTGGATTCCCGCTAGCCATGTGCACGTTTCCAATCAAGGGTTGTGGGCGGGAATGACATAATAAGAAACAGACAAGAATGGAAGATCTCGCTATCAAAATAAGGATATACGACAAGCAATACCCCATGAAGGTAAATCCCAAAGATGAAGCTTTAGTCAGGAAAGCAGCTGAAACCATTAATAACCAGCTAAAAGCTTACCAGGAGAAGTTTGATCATATCGATATACAAGATTTGTTAGCAATGGTAGCCTTTGATTGTCTGGTAGAAAAATTGCGTATTGAAAAGGCTTCTGTAAAAGATCAGGAGTCAGTTAATGAAAAGATTCAATCGATGATTCAGCTCATGGATACTACTATGTAAGCATCTATCCGTCTACTTGGACTAAAAAACAGTCGCTCAGCTATTGCCGAGTGGCAAATATGGATTGCCACGCCTCTTCGAGGCTCGCAATGACGACGCAGGTATCTTGGCTTGTGTTTAAACAAGTATAAGTAGGCAAATAACAAATAATCCTCACTTGACACAGACCGAGTAAAAGATGGTTTTAGAGGAAGACTTATGTAAGCATGCCACCGTCCACTTGAATCACTTGCCCTGTGATATAGCTAGCAGCATCAGAGGCTAGGAATAAAGCGCATTTGGCTACGTCTTCGGGTTGTCCTGCTCGTCTTAAAGGAATGTTCTTTATCCATTCTGTTGTAGCTTCCTGAGAGAGTTCTTCTGTCATAGCTGTCTGTATAAAGCCAGGGGCAATAGCATTACAACGGATGTTACGAGATCCTAATTCTAAAGCCACTGACTTGGTAATTCCAATGATCCCTGCTTTGGAAGCGGCATAGTTCACTTGCCCCGCATTCCCTTTGATACCTACTACGGAGCTAATGTTGATAATAGACCCACTGCGTTGGCTAATCATCGGCTTGGTAGCTGCCTTGATCATGTTAAAAACAGACTTGAGGTTGACTTGAAGCACTTCGTCCCATTCTTGTTCGCTCATGCGTAGCAATAGATTGTCGCGGGTGATGCCTGCATTGTTCACCAAGATATCTAGTCGACCAAATTCCTTGATGACTTCTTGCAGCAAGTCGTTGGCAGTACTAAAACTAGAAGCATCAGAGCGATATCCGCGAACTTGTACACCAAGTTTCTTGAATTCTTCGGCTGCTGCTTGTCCTTGTTCGACACTGGAGAGATGTGTAAATACAATATTGGCTCCTTGTTCTGCCAAAGCTATCGCAATAGCTTTACCGATGCCCCGAGAAGCACCTGTAATAAAAGCAGTTCTGCCTGTGAGTTGTTTCATGGTTTTAATTTTTAGTATACATGTTTTAACCTTCTGCCTTATAGGCAATAGTGTGAAATCAGCTTAACTACACGGCAACAAAAGTAGCCAAAAACAATGAATTCACAGCTAGGTTAGCAACTTCTATTTCTGGAAGTTGAAGGCAACAGCTGGTTGTAAGGTATCACAATAAAAATTTCATTCTATTTCCTTGGTTATTATGAAAACAGCTCCTAATATTGTGAGAACATTAATTATTAATTCGATTACAAACCTTAATTAAAAAACAACTATATGAAACGAGTAATTTTAGCACTAGCTGGTGCATTTATAATAACAACAAGCGCATATGCAGCAGAACCTTATTCTTTTGGTATAAAGCTTGGCGGTGTGAATAATAACCTTACTAGTTTTACAAAAGGACTTACTACGCAAGATGATAATTTCTTGAATCCTGGAATTGTAGGTTCAGTATATGGTGAGTACGCCTTTCATGATATGCTAGGTGCAGAGTTAGAAGCAGGATATGTTTTTGGTAAAGCAGATAGCTTTAAAGCCAAAACAGAGGCTGACAAAAACTACAGAAACCTTAACGTACAACTTGTCAAAGCTTCACTTGGAATAAAAGTGTATCCAATGGGCAGAGAAGATAAAGAGGAGATGGGTATCATGAGCGCGCGTATAGGTGGAGATTTTTATTTACCTGTTTCAGCAGAATGGAGCGGTAAAAAAGGAGGAAGCGACCTTGCAGCTACAGAAAAAGAGATTAAAAAAGATGAGTTAAATCCTTTTGGAATGGGTGCTGGCCTTGTTGTAGGTTATGAATTTCCTTTCGGCCTAATCGCAGAGTTAAACGGCGGTTATGTATTTACTGACTTCTTCAAAGAAGATGGTAAGGCTAAAAAGGATGTGCTAGAAATCAAAGACAAAGACACAAAAAACAACTTGTGGAACTTTGGTTTATCAGTAGGTTATAACCTCGCAACGCTGATGGAAGAATAGTACAAGCACTTGAGTTAAAACTTGTGCGAAAAAGCCGGCTTTAGCCGGCTTTTTCTATTTAAACCCGGTGATTTCAGGAGCTTCTCCTGAAATTCTTCCAGTTAATCTTGCCTATGCAAACACCCCCCATGGGAACCCTATACTTGATCCCTGTTCCCATTGCTGCTGGAACTTATAGCCAAGTGCTCCCTATCTATAATCTGCAGATTGTACAGCAGCTCGATTGCTTTTTAGTAGAAGATGCACGGACTGCTAGAAGATTTATCAAAGAAGTAGGCCATCCCAAATCACTTGCTGACATACAGATTGTTGAGTTCAATAAACATCAACCTCTACAGGACATGGAAGCATATATACAGCCTTTGCGAAGGGGAAGGGATGTGGGTATACTATCCGAATCTGGATGCCCAGGTATTGCTGACCCAGGTGCTGGGATTGTACAATATGCCCATCAGCACAGCATTCCAGTCATACCCCTTGTAGGCCCCTGTTCCCTCCTATTAGCCTTGATGGCCTCTGGATTCAACGGCCAGCATTTTGCCTTCCATGGTTACCTACCTATTGATCAACTAGAAAGGAAGCAGGCTATTCGACAATTAGAAGCCACTGCTTGGCAAAGCAGACAAACTCAGATTTTTATAGAGACACCCTACCGCAATGAGATTATGCTAGAAGCTTTATTAGAAACCTGTAAGCCTACTACTTGGCTTTGTATCGGGAAGGATATCACTGCTCCTCAAGGGTGGATACGTTCGCTCACCATTCAACAATGGAAAAACAACAAGCCCCCTTTGCATCAAGTACCTGCTGTATTTCTGCTTGCTGGGCAAAAATAATCTGTAAATTTGTAAACTAGACCTTCTGCGAAACGATTTTAAGGTAGAAAAAAGTGGCTATAATAGGCATATTTTCTGTGCCATATTTACTTTCGCAGCGGGTCTACTATAAATTTTTTATCTGCAGGTAAAGAAAAGTGACTATTTCTAAACTAAAGCTACCTCCTCATAGGTTATCTATGAATATGTCTTTGCTATGAGTAATGTCCAAATTGACAAGGAATTAATTGCCCACCAACCGACCAATAATCAAAAGTTAAATAATAATAAGTTGACTTTTAAGTATCAGTCCCGTAAGCTCATCTTACTATATCTATGCTACATTCTTTGTAATCCCAAGGCTATTTTTGCGCATCAAGTCAATATGAACATAACAGGGTTTTCCTATCACATGGGTAATTGGAGTTATCCAGAGATGCTCCGAGAGGGCTCGATAAAAATGGGAATTTTATATTCAATCCAGGGATGGGTTTTGGTTGGGATTTGAGGTCTACCAAAAGGACAAGTGGCTTTTCTGCCATAGGCCAAGCCATTTACTTTCGTGATTGTGCCAATTTAAGTGTTGTCATGGTAGGAGGAGGTACCAGGTATCGTTATCACTTCAATAATCAATTCTCAGGAGATATCAATCTCTTGGCCGCCGTAATTGCTTGGGAACGAATGAGGATTAGGATAGAGGAATGGCATATTAGTACATACTATAAATATGAGTATTACATATTTCCTTTGATTTTGCTGGGCGTAAATTATCATTTTAAAAACGATATGACCGTGGGGACAAACTTTACGCTACTGCCTGGTACCACTGACTTGGATAATATGTATTGGATTCTGTTTGGTACCTTCCAAATAAGTTTTCCTATCTTTGATTGATATGAGTAGCTAAGCCAATTATAACTTTGGACTTATGCATTAAAGCATTATACTACCTACTATCTACAAATCACCATATAATGCCTGACTTTATTGCAAACCTACGTTGGCGAGGGATGATTCATGATGTTACTCCCGGTTTAGAATCCCACCTGAAAAAAGGCATGATGACTGCTTATATTGGCTTTGACCCTACCGCTGCTTCGTTGCACGTAGGAAACCTAGCCACCATCATGCTGCTCAAACACTTTCAGCTAGCAGGCCACAAGCCTATTGCCTTAGTAGGGGGAGCTACAGGAATGATTGGAGACCCTTCTTTCAAAGCGGCAGAAAGGAAGTTTTTAGACGAAGAAGAACTGATACATAACCAGGCATGCATTAAAAAGCAACTAACTCAGTTTTTAGATTTTACTACAGGACCTCATTCCGCTGAGTTAACCAATAACATAAATTGGTTTCGAGATATAAGCTTCTTACAATTCTTGCGGGAAACAGGTAAACACATCACCGTTAATTACATGATGGCCAAGGAATCTGTGAAAAGGCGTTTAGAAGAAGGGATTTCCTTTACAGAGTTTTCATACCAGCTACTGCAAGGATACGATTTTTATCATTTATACACTACCCAAGGGGTACGACTCCAGATGGGGGGTGCAGACCAATGGGGCAATCTTACTACAGGTATCGAATTAATACGTCGCAAGGCTGGTGAAGAAGCTTTTGCACTCACTACGCCCCTCATTACCAAATCCGATGGAAGCAAGTTTGGTAAGTCAGAACAGGGTAATATTTGGTTAGATCCGAGCATGACCTCTCCCTATGAGTTTTACCAGTTCTGGTTGAATTGCAGCGACGAAGAAGCTAGTCGACTCATCAAGGTATTTACTTTACTGAGTCAGGAAGAAATACAACAGCTGATAACTGAACATGTACAAGCACCTCATCAACGGATCTTACAAAAAGCCATTGCTCAAGAGCTAACCATTCGAGTCCACTCAGCAGCTGACTACCAACAAGCTTTGAAAGCTTCTGAGCTGCTCTTTGGGCATGCTACAGCAGCAGATTTAGTCGCCTTAAGCGAAAAAGATTTAATCATTATCTTTCAAAGCATTCCCGAGATACAGTTACCTGTTTCTCAGTTCAACGATATGCAGCAGGTAGTAGATTTAGTGGGCAGTACAGGTATAGATTGTATGTTTAGCTCCAAAGCAGAAATACGCCGCGCTATACAAGAGGGGAGCCTATCGATTAATAAAGAAAAGATTACAGATCCACATCAGCCGCCTACTAGAAAATTGTTGCACAGTAAGTATTTGCTCATCCAACGTGGTAGGAAACATCATTATTTGGTGAAAGTAGTGTAATTAGTGCTGGTATTGTTAATTTATGGGTATTGTTAGCTTAATGGAGTTATGGTTGCAAGTACCGCTGCCCTATCCCAGCCTTCGCTGGGATAGGGCTTATGGACTTTGTGTTGGTGTAACTATACAAGAAGTCTGTACCCGTTAACGGCTATACACGAAGAGGCTGTGAAGGAAAAGTACCGCCTTTGAAAAAATGGCGTAGTGGTGTAGGGACCTCATTCCCTACACTCAATTGTGCCAGGAGTAGCTCCTGGCACCACAAGCAGGGTGTACCTTAGGGGGGAAGATAACTAGGACAGTGGATAGCCTTGCGGCTTTAGTTTGGCCTAGTTCTCTTCAATATGCGCCTAGGAAGTTCATTTTAGTCATTTTTCAGGAGCGGCGATTTTTTTGCCTACTTTTTGCATGGTCGGCAAAAAGTAGGTCGTCGAAGACAAAACTTGATTAGACCCATTGCGAAAGTAAATCCACATACAAAAATATGGTTATTCTACCCCCTATCGCCCCTTTTTTCTACACTACAATCATTTCGCAAGAGGTCTATTGTAATCACGTTATTTCTATATTTCTGTGTACTCAATAACAGGGGGTGAACGGATACAAGTTAACAATATTCCATTACTCCACACCACTCTACGTGGCTAGCTACCCCAGCTTTGTCGATCCAAACTCCTATAGTGGATAGCCTCTGCGAGGTGATTTTCCCCAATATGCTCACTACCTGCCAAATCGGCTATGGTACGGGAGACCTTCAGGATTCTGTCATACGCGCGCGCAGAAAGACCTAGTTTTTCCATGGCAGTCTTCAATAAGTTTTGACCTACTTTAGAAATAATACAGAGGTCTTTCACCATCGCTGAGGGCATCATGGCATTGGTATAAATGCCACTATATCCCTTGAAACGTTCTGTTTGTAAATTCCTGGCTTGGATAACGCGCGCTTGAATAGCAGCACTCTTTTCTACAGGGCGTCGAGCCGTCATCTCTTCAAAAGGAACCGGGGTGACTTCTATATGTAGATCAATCCGATCTAATAGCGGACCACTCACTTTATTGAGGTACTTTTGCACGGCACCAGCTGGACAGACGCATGATTTAGTAGGGTGATTGTAATATCCACAAGGGCATGGATTCATACTAGCAATAAGCATGAAATTAGCCGGGAAGTCAATAGTTATCTTAGCCCGTGCTACTATCACCCTTCTTTCTTCTAAAGGTTGCCGCATGACTTCTAGTACGCTTCTCTTAAATTCAGGCAATTCATCCAAGAAAAGTACCCCATTGTGTGCCAAAGAGATCTCTCCAGGCTGTGGCACGGTACCACCACCTACCAAGGCTACATCACTGATCGTATGATGGGGTGAGCGAAAGGGACGGGTTATCATGAGACTACCTTGCTTACCTAATTTTCCTACTACCGAATAGATTTTGGTAGTCTCTAAGGCTTCGTGTAGGTTAAAGGGAGGCAAGATAGAGGGAATGCGTTTGGCTAGCATTGTTTTACCAGCTCCAGGTGGTCCAATCATGATGAGGTTATGTCCACCAGCTGCTGCAATCTCCAAGGCTCGCTTGATATTTTCTTGCCCCTGTACATCTGCAAAGTCCAATGCATATGGTTCTTCCTTCTCAGCAAATAGCTCCCGTGTATCCACTACCAATGGCACTATAGGTTTTTCGCCAGCAAAAAATGATAGCGCCTCTTGAATGTTATTGACAGGGATGATATCTAAGTTGTTAACAATTGCTGCCTCATGCGCATTAGCGGCTGGCAACACAAAACCTTTTATTTTTTTAGCTCTAGCTTCTATAGCAATAGACAAGGCACCTTTAATGGGACGTAAGGTTCCATCCAAAGCCAATTCTCCCATGACTACATATTCTTCTAGTTTGTGGAGGGAATATTGCTGGGAAGCTTCTAGGATACATAAGGCAATAGGTAGGTCATAGGAAGCTCCTTCTTTGCGTATATCTGCAGGAGCTAAGTTAACGATCACACGTTGACGGGGCATCTCGCAATCGATATGCTTCAGCACTGATTCTATTCGGTGTTGACTTTCTTTAATCGCATTGTCGGGTAGCCCGACTACAAATAGGTTAGTGCCTTGAACAATATTTACTTCTATAGATATCAAAGAAGCATCGACACCATACACAGCACTGCCAAAAGTTCTTGTAATCATAGTCCATTTGAGCTATTGCGTTACGATGAGCCCAATGTAAGGAAATCAACCTAAGGAAACAAATGTTTGTATAAGGCTAGATACGTTTTGAGTGTGGTACTAGAAAGGTTATCTATTGCATTCATTAGACCCGCTGCGAAAGTAAATATGCCTATTATAGCCTATTATGGCCACTTTTTTCTACCTTAAAATCGTTTCGCAGAAGGTCTATTTAGTGGCACAAGCAGGTTGCCAGGGTTACTACTGTACGATTGCCATGCCCCTGCAGATTTGTCACTGCGAGGGCACGAAGTGACCGCGGCAGTCGCAATAACGGCGCAGCGGCTGTGGCAGAGCCTCAAAATGGCGTCTTGCATTAGTTTGGCGTACTCTATGCTCCTAATACCTGGGTGATAGACTACTTGAGCTGATGTTGTGCTAGCATATTTTGAAATAGGGCTAGATTGGCACTAGTGACTAGTTGTAAGCGTTGGGCCTCTTCGATTAGAACAAGGGTTATAAATTGACTTACATGTGTATTGTAATTAGTAGTATGCTTGAAATGCCTTTGAATAACCGCATCATACCATTTTGTAAGTTTATCCAAATTATCCCTATTGATAGGTCGACCTGCACCTCCATTTGCCATGCTGGCATTGGACACCTCAGGGATTTTTATCACAGCGAAAATCATAGTTTGTAGGGTTTTATGTAAATGCTCTACAACTATTGCTGTTCCATCAATTCTTGCCTGCTCTATAAAAGTTTGAAGAGCATCCTGAGCTTCTTGGGTCTCTCTCACCAACTTTGCGGCTACTTTTGGTTCTTTTTTAGCTTTTTTTATGTCTTTCTTGAGTTGTTTATGCATCTTCACGAAAAAGGGTTTATTAGGTGCATTTTCTTGCTGGACTTGTTGAACTATACCTTCCAGGGTTTGTACAGCAGTTGTTTCTAATACTTTTTCCTCTTTAGCTAAGTCCGCCTTAGTGGGTAGTAGTTGGTACTGTCCTTCATGTTGTTCTCTAGTACCTTCTAGTCCTTCTAATGAACCATCCGCAGCTCTAGGACCACAAGCGCTGATTAATAGACCTATGAAGAAGGGGAAAAAAATATGAGATTGAAGGTGTTGCAGGAAGAATTTCATAATTGAAAAATTAGGGAGCTTGTTTACTTATAATTTAATTAATTAAGGGCAGAATTACAACTAGAACAGCATTCATTGGCGCTTTCTAGTGCTAGATAACTCTATGCTGTGAGCAACAAATGCTGGCTATCAAGGGGAATAGTTGTGCATTGAATGATCCATCCCGCAACGATAAATGACTATCCATCTTGCCTTGTTTTACGGAGAAATGATTAAATTACTGGTTGTCCAGGATGGTGCTTTCATAGCCTATTATGTAACCCCATATTTATCAGGTTACGGGCTTGTTACATCCTTGCCGTCATTTGGCAATAACCACACAACAACGGTTACGACGGGATTCAAAATAATAATCAGAAGAAATACAACAAATTAGTCAATAATGTACTATTTTTGTTAGGATATGTGAAGTATATAAGCAGGAGGTTCGTATGAATAATGCCGCTGAATTAACACAAAAAGAACATTGGGAAGAGCTGCTAGCTCAACAGGAGGGAGAATTAATTAAATCCTTAGAAGGGGCACCTGCTGTAGAAGTAGCTGACTTCTTGGTACGCTTATCCCCCACACAGTCCTTAGACCTGCTCACTAAACTACCTCTCAATTTACAAGGTGGCATATTTGCCGAACTGGATGAAGCCTATCAACTGATCCTATATCGACTAGCTAACAAAAAAGATTTTGCTGAAATATTTACTTATATGCCTTCTGGGGCAAGGGCAGATTTTTATCAAAATTTGGATGGCAAAGAGCAAGTAAGGCTATTACCCTATTTAACAAAAAAGACACGAGAAAACGTTATCGCCCTTAGTTCTTATCCCCCACAGACAGCAGGAAGTATTATGAGTACTGACTTTGCTACTGTATTGGGAGATATGACGATTAAGCAGGCCATTCACAAACTTAAAGAAGATGCTCCTTCTAAAAAGATGATCTACTATGTCTATGTAGTAGACGCTAATATGCGTATGATCGGATTTGCCTCCCTGAAGGATCTGATCATGGCAGAGCCAGATGATTTGGTAGCTAAATCTTTGCATGACAACTTCATTTACGGTGTAGTAGATGAAGACCAGGAAGCTGTAGCAGAACGCATTGAAAAATATTCCCTGGTAGCTATACCTATCCTCAATGAAGATGGGCAATTAGTTGGTATTGTTAGCTATGACAATGCCATAGACATCATCCGTATCGAGCAAACAGAGGACATGGAACGTTTCATGGGAATTGTGTCTACTGAAGAGACGGCTGATTATCTAAAGGTATCTAGCTTTCAGCACTTTAAGAAACGAGTAGCTTGGATTCTAGGGCTGTTTATAACCGGCATCTTATCTAGCTTTGTTATTCATCAACATGAATATCTGCTCGAGCGGATTACAGTATTAGCGCTTTATTTGCCTATGATAACAGCTACAGGAGGCAATACGGGTAGTCAGGCTGCTTCTGTTGTCATTAGGGCTTTATCACTTGGACAAATTACACTTAGAAATTGGTTGGTCGTTATTTTTAAAGAAACGAAAGTAGCTTTACTGCTAGCCATGGCTTTGTTTTTCCTAGCCTTCCTAAAAGTTTTATTGCTTTCTAGCTATAATATCCTAGAACCATACAGCATTTATAGAATTGCCTTTACGATAGGCGTAGCATTGAGTATACAAGTGGTCACTTCCGCTATCATTGGAGCTACCTTGCCACTTATTGCTAAATATTTTAATGGAGATCCTGCTGTAGCAGCTAGCCCGGCCATTACCACCTTGGTAGATATTACGGGTATGATAATTTATTTTGCTATTGCTATTGCTATGTTATCATAAAAAGTAAGGTATTCCCGCATCTCACCTACCACCCTTTCCTAGGATACATCCATGTATAAGCCCCGAAAATTGACTATTTTTGTAAATAAATAATTGTGATAACTAATCAGTTATGAACACTCTATTAAAACGCCCTATTTCTTTGGCACTAAATACACTACGAGACTCAAAGATCCGTGGCAGTCGCAATAACAACACCAATGTATCTTTTTATCTCAATTGTTGGCACCCTCTAACCATATCAAAATCTCATAATTCTATCTTATGAAGCATCAATAGATATTATCTTACAGGCAACTTTTTACTTTAACTAAGTGCATTGATGAATATCCTTAACTTCTTTACAAAAAAAAATAAAGAAAAACTAGACCAAGCCTTGGCACCTAGTAAGACTTCCCTGTGGACCAAATTCCATAAATCCTTAGTGGGAAAATCAACCATAGATGCAGAAGTACTCGATAAGCTAGAAGAGGTGCTTATTGCTGCAGATGTAGGCATTGACACAACTATTAAGATTATCAACAGCCTAGAAAAGCGGGTATCACGCGACAAATACCTTCATGTAGACGAGCTAGAATCCATCTTACGAGAAGAAGTAACTGCTCTTATTACAATAGGTCATCAACTTGTTGAAGAAACCAGCTCCCCACATATCATTTTAGTAACAGGGGTGAATGGGGTTGGCAAAACTACTACTATTGGCAAACTAGCAGCACTTTATAAGCAAGCAGGAAAGCAGGTTATCCTAGGAGCTGCGGATACATTTAGGGCAGCTGCCGTAGAACAGCTGAAACGTTGGGGAGAACGAGTAGGGGTTCCTGTAGTAGGTCATACTGCTCAGGCAGATCCATCGGCTATAGCTTATGAAACTGTACAGCAAGCCCTAAAGTCGCAAGCAGATGTAGCGATCATAGATACAGCAGGCAGATTGCATACAAAAGTCAATTTGATGCAGGAGCTCACCAAGATACAACGTACTATAGCGAAATTGATACCTACAGCGCCTCATGAAGTGTTATTGGTACTAGATGCTACGACAGGTCAGAATGCATTGGTGCAAACCAAGGCGTTTACAGAAGCTACTACTGTGACTGGCTTGGTAGTGACCAAACTAGATGGTACTGCCAAAGGAGGTGTCATAATTGGGATCATAGACCAGTTTCATATTCCTGTTAAATACATAGGAGTAGGTGAGCAGGTAGAGGACCTTCAAGTATTTGATGAAAAAAGATTTATAGAAGCATTATTCAAGCAATAAATATGGAAAAGGCTAGCAAAACACGATTACTGTCGCTGGACTTTTTGAGAGGATCAACTGTTGCCGCGATGGTATTGGTGAATAACCCCGGAACTTGGGCAAATATTTATGCGCCCTTGAAACATGCTGAATGGAATGGTTGCACACCCACAGACCTGATTGCCCCTTTCTTTTTGTTTATTGTTGGTGTATCAATTGCTTTTTCTATAGGGGATAAAGAAACACTGTCAGCCACCCACCGCCAAATTATCTGGAGAGCCTTTAAAAGAATGCTGATTCTCTTTGGAT
>CAZZEE010000007.1:0-831 GCA_964652695.1 uncultured Cytophagales bacterium | reverse complement strand
TCTTTGGATTGGGCCTCTTCCTTTCTTTATATCCCAAAATATTTACAGCTCCCATAGGGGCATTTCAAACCGTGAGAATACCAGGCGTCTTACAACGTATTGCTGTCGTGTACTTGATGGCAACTATTATTTTACTCAAGTTGTCTCCCCGCTCTATTTTCAAGATCACGTTGGGATTACTTGTGATCTATTGGGCTCTCATGACTTTGGTACCTGTACCTGGCTTAGGATATGCCAACCTAGAGAAAGCAACCAACCTGGGTGCTTGGATAGACCGCAGTATCCTTACAGAAGCGCATCTTTGGAAAGCAGCTGTTAAGTGGGATCCAGAAGGCATACTGAGCACCATTTCAGCCATCTCTACAGGCCTATTAGGGGTATTAGCAGGTATACTTTTACGAAGAAAGAACTTATCAGAAGCTGAAAAAACAGCTTGGCTTTTTGCTTTTGGAACTTTTGCTGCGCTGGCCGGACTAGCCTGGGGACTGAGTTTTCCTATTAATAAATCTTTATGGACAAGCTCGTATGTATTATATACAGGCGGGCTTGCAATGATAGCACTGGCATTATGTTATTGGCTGATAGATGTGAAGAGATATCAGCAATTTACCAAGCCTGCTGCAGTATTTGGGGTCAATGCGATACTTGTATTTTTTGTTTCTGGCTTATTGCCAAGAACCCTCAACCTTATCAAGGTTACCTTACCCAATGGTAATCAAGTAGGTTCTGCTACCTATTTGTATAAAACTTTCTTTATGCCTTACCTCTCGCCCTACAACGCTTCTTTAGCATGGGCTATTGCGTGGGTTTTGTTATGGATGGGTCTTTTGT
>CAZZEE010000006.1:0-20080 GCA_964652695.1 uncultured Cytophagales bacterium | reverse complement strand
ACGCCATTTTCCCAAAGGCGGATCTTTTGCTTCGTAAATCTTTTATACATAGGGGTGAACGGGTACGGAAAGATAGGTATCGGAAATTATTCCCGATACGCTCAGCGGAGAGAGAGGGATTCGAACCCTCGGTACAATTTAACTCGTACGGCAGTTTAGCAAACTGCTGGTTTCAGCCACTCACCCATCTCTCCTAGTAATTTGTTATCAATAGCAAAAGCTTGCATATTGGTAGGTACTAGTTTTTTAAAGGACTTATGCTACCTTTTGGACAATCTCTTTAAATGCTTCTGGACTGTTCATAGCCAAATCAGCCAGCACCTTCCTATTCAGTTGTATATCAGATGCTATTAGTTTACCCATAAACTGGGAATAGCTTAATCCGTGTATTCTTGCTGCAGCACTAATACGTTGAATCCACAAGGCTCTAAAGTCTCTCTTCTTCACTTTTCTATCTCTATAGGCATACTGCAATCCTCTTTCTACCGCATTTTTGGCAACGGTCCACACATTCTTTCTTCTTCCCCAATAGCCTTTTGCTAATTTGAGTACTCTTTTCCTACGCTCTCGAGAAGCAACAGCATTCACTGATCTGGGCATATTCTATTTAGTTAAGTTGGCTTATAATCTATACTATGGTTGAGCTCTTAGATTTGAAGTAGACTTTTAATTCTACCCATATCTGCTTTGTGTACCAAGGCACTATGTGTAAGTCTTCTTTTACGTTTGGTCTGCTTTTTATCCAACATGTGGTTTTTAAAAGCATGTTTACGTTTTATTTTTCCACTCGCTGTCACAGAAAACCTTTTCTTAGCTCCTGAATGAGTCTTTACTTTTGGCATTTTTATACTTAATAATGTGTTTACTTAATAATAGTTAGTAAGGCACCCGCTACATCAACTAATTTCCCTCTTGCTTTATGATCCCTTAGCGCTTTTGGGGCTAATGGATAAGTGCATCCTTCTACCTTCTAATTGCGGCATATGTTCTATCTTACCATACTCTTCCAACGCCTGTGCAAACTTTAATAATAACAACTCGCCTCTTTCCTTGAATACGATGGTACGACCTGCAAAATGTACATAGACCTTTACCTTGGCTCCTTCCTGTAAAAATTTAATAGCATGTTTTATTTTAAAGTTCAAATCATGCTCATCCGTATTAGGACCTAGCCTTATTTCCTTGACTATATTCTTCTGAGACTTGGACTTAATCTCTTTTTGCTTTTTCTTCTGTTCGTACTTAAACTTAGAATAATCAATAATTTTGCATACTGGTGGTTCGGCATTCGGGGATATCTCTACAAGGTCCAACCCCACAGCCTGTGCCATTTTTAAAGCTTCCTCCCGCTTACAGACCCCTGCATCTAGCCCATCTCCTACCACTCTGACGGTAAGCGCTGTAATCCGCTCATTGACTCTATAAGGCTCTTCTATACGCCTACCGAATCTTGGCTGAAATTTTTTATCGTTATTATTATGAACAGTCAATTTAAGCTGGGTTTTTTGTTGTATTATATTAGGAAGAACTACAAATATCTAAAATATTACTTATATCAAAAACTGATACGCTAATAATTACGGTCTACCTAGCCACACTAGCTAACCCGACTTATGAAGTTAACGTATTTTGTGAAATATCATCCACAATTTTTTGCACTAATTGTGCTATCGATAGGCTGCCCTGGTCTCCAACACCTTGCTTCCTAAGCGAAACGGTTCCTTCTGTTTGCTCTTTCTCGCCTACAATCAGCATACATGGAATTTTCATCAACTCAGCTTCTCGTATTTTTTTACCTATTTTTTCATCTCTATGGTCCACCAAAGACCTGATATCTTGCTGTTGCAAGGTTTGATGGACTTGTTCAGCATAAGCTGCATATTTTTCAGAGATAGGTAATATCGCTACTTGGTCTGGAGCCAACCACAGTGGTAATTTGCCAGCTGTATGCTCTAATAAAATAGCAATAAATCGCTCCAAAGACCCGAAAGGAGCCCGATGTATCATCACAGGTCTATGTTTTTTATTGTCTGCTCCCACATACGATAGATCAAATCGAATAGGTAACTGATAATCCAATTGCACGGTTCCTAGTTGCCAACTTCTACCTAGGGCATCTTGTACCATAAAATCGAGCTTAGGTCCATAAAAAGCTGCTTCCCCAGGTGCTTTAACCGTATGCAATCCTTGTAGGGTTGCCACTTCTTCTATCGCTTGTTCTGCCTTGTCCCAATCTGCCATATCACCTATATACTTGGTCAGCTGCTGAGGGTCCCTAAATGATAACCGGGCTGTATAATCGCTGAAACCTAAGCTACTAAATACATACGCTACCAAGTCAATCACCTTGGCAAACTCTTCTTTCACCTGATCATTACGGCAAAATATATGGGCATCATCTTGGGTAAAACACCTGGTACGTACCAGTCCATGCAACTCACCGTGCTGTTCATAGCGATATACAGTCCCAAATTCTGCTAGTCGAATAGGCAGATCCCGATATGACCGAGGCTCATGCTTATAGATCTCACAATGATGGGGGCAGTTCATGGGTTTTAAGAAAAACTCTTCTCCCTCATGAGGGGTACGGATGGGCTGAAAGGCATCAGCGCCATACTTTTCATAATGTCCAGAAGTAACATAGAGTGCTTTGTGCCCAATGTGCGGGGTCACTACAGGTTGATAGCCTGCCTTTATTTGGGCCCGACGCAAAAACTGCTCCAACTGCTCACGAAGCATCGTACCCCTTGGTAACCAAAGTGGTAAGCCAATACCTACTTTTTCGGAGAAGGTAAATAGTTTCAATTCTTTTCCTATCCGCTGGTGATTTCTCTTTTGTGCTTCTTCTAAGAATGCTAAATAATCTTTTAATTCTTTTTCTTGTGGAAAGCTAATGCCATATATCCTTGTCAGCTGCTTATTTTTTTCATTCCCACGCCAATAGGCTCCAGCTATATTGAGTAGTTTAACAGCCTTAATCAATCCAGTATGAGGAATATGAGGGCCTCTACAAAGGTCAGTGAAGTTGCCTTGCTTATAGAAAGTGATATTTCCATCTTCTAAGTCCCTGATGAGTTCTAGCTTATAGGGATCTTCCTTTTTTTCATAAAAGGCTGTGGCAGCTGCTTTACTAACCACCAGTCGCTGGTACTGGTTATTTTGCTGGGCCATCTCTATCATCTTCTTTTCCACACGAGGTAAGTGGGTGGCATCAAACTCATGGGTGCCAAAATCTATATCATAATAGCAACCATTGGCAATAGGTGGTCCAATACCTAATCGAATGCCAGGGTATAGCTCTTCCAAAGCTTCTGCCATGAGGTGGGCTGTGGAATGCCAAAATGCTTTTTTACCATCCTCATCCTGCCAAGTAAGTATCTTTACACTTGCATCTTCAGGGATAGGTCTAGCAAGGTCCCATATAGCTCCATTGACCGAAGCTACTAAAGCTTGCTTGGCAAGTCGTTCACTAATCGTTTGTGCGATTTCTAAACTAGCCACGCCTCTAGAAAAGGGCTTTACAGAACCGTCAGGCAGTGTAATATGAATGGTATCTTTATTCATCATGCGAAGTTTGGAGTGTTAGGGTAAAACCCTGACACCACTGCAAAGATGGGAATTTAGTTGCTAATTACCACATGAGGTAAGATTATTTGTGGACTACTTGCATGGAGTTTCCTTTCCCTTTCTATTATAGAAGCATCATTGCTTTTGAATCGTCTCCGTGTAACCTAAGGTAAAGCTTTGTCTTCAAATATCTGACGAGAGTAATATCTTCCTATAAAATATCCTATGACAGCCGAGCAGATGACCAACAATATATCCTTGTCAAAGCTAAAAAACTTAATCGTTATCTTGCGTTGTTCATAGAGAATAAAAAGTAGATTGATCAAGAGTATGGTATGAAAACCCCCAAAAATAAGTAGCTTATTCATCAAATCGAAGTTTTCCTTCTTCAATGCCACCATTATAAATACAATAAATAGAATCAATCCAATCACCAGGATAGCTAATACAGTCGTCAATACAGGGTATAACACTAAATCTGACATACTGCTATAAAGAATAACTACCCCATTCACAATTCCTTTTATCAGTCCTGCTTTTTGAGATTCTTCTATAATCAAAGTTTTTAGTTGGCTGATCTTAGGGCTGTCTGGATCTTCAGGCGCACCTACCTTTTCCTTCATAGTTTGAACTTCATTATTACCAGCTTCTTTAATAGCTTGAACTTTAGTAGTAACAGATTCTTTAACAGGCTGTGCCTCGTTAGTACCAGATTCCTTAACAGCTTGAACCTCATTAGTAGCAACAACCTGAACTTGATTGTTGTCAGTAGAAGGGTTACCGGCGTTGGTGCCAGGGTTAGTATTATTGGTATTAGCACTATTAGTAACAGAGTTGCTTTGTCCATCAAGCAAAACCAGCAACATAGGCACCGGAAATTGAGACAAATTATGCGCCTGACTATACGCTAAAGCTTGGGTAAATAATATACATGCTAACCCAAGCACATAAACTTTTTTTCTTATTGGTGTAAAAAGCATAAGTTATTGAATTTGAACTATTGTAATTATATTAATATAGTTAAAAATATATTCTACCTAAAGTAACTGCGTGATAAATGAGGGGAGCTTAGGTACAAGTGAGGAGTACGCTTGTACTAGTTGAATATAAGAACACAACTCTTTCATCCTAACTTTCCAGAAAAGAAATCAACAAAAAACTGACCTATCCTTTTACCTACGTCCTCCATAAAACCGGCGCTACGTACATAGACATAGAAGTTCATATTTTGAAGAATTTTGAAGAAAGAAGAACCAGTGCCTAGGGAAGGCAGCAGACCCTATTAGAATTGGGTCTCTGATTTAGGAAGCCTTGTTTTTAGGTTGGTTAAAAGAAACTATACTAGCAGGAGCCAGCTGACCTTCTATCCGGCTAACTCTGTCTCGTACAGCATCAATCTTTTCGCCTAGCTTTTCACTCAATCTTTTCTCCGCACTATTTATTTCGACTTTTAGATTATCTATTTTTTTATCCATCTGTTCGAATTTATGATCGATCACTTCAAATTTTTTGTTAAAATGATGCCACATAAATCCTATGATTGTCACTATAGGACCTAGAATAGCTGCCACAATAGCTAGTATATCTTGAAGACTTATGTGCATGGTAGTTTAGATTTTATAATAAAGTTACGACTATATCTTCAAGTCTGCAAAAGAAGAAGTCACACGCTGACTCCAATCCCATAAAAAAGGCGGAACCCCTGCTTGCCAGCAACCAGTACCGCCATACCTTGCATCGGTCCACCAAAGGAAGCCATCCGCCTATATAAAGCTCAATCTTACTCCTCCTCTCACCAGCTTCGCTCCAAGGCTCGGATATAAAGTGTGCCGGGCAGCACTTCTTTAGTGGCTCTTTCAGCCACTAGTTATATATGCGTTATCGTGGACGCACGCAAGACCAATTCACCTTAGCCTTGCTAGAACAAACGCAGCTCTAATTTTTAATTCCAAGGTGCTGATCGAGTTTATTCAACCCTCAGAGATTAAAAATAAAAAACTTACACCCTTAAAAAATCAACCAGCCATTGACTATAGCATAAATAATTTGTATACTTTATGAAGGATAGAGCGGCTGTGTATAAGCTATATAAAACTTCAGCATATGAATATGGAAGATAAGAAGCAAATTTTACTTTTTAGCCGGGGAGGAACCTGTCAAGAAGAACGCCTACCCCCTAAATTACTAGCTAATGGTAAGCTCATAGATAATAAAGACGTAGATGAGTACCTAGTTTTTATTTACCTCTATAGTGACCTGCTTCAATTTTACGAAGAGGATGCTCCTGTATCTCATAATGCTTGGCGTCATTTCTTAGAATTTGATGACACAGTTATCTACTCACTCATCCTACATACCCAGGTCGATAAGCTCACAGAACCCATTAGTAATAACTTTCTAGCGCTACGACGCTTTAAGCACTTACAATGGAATAACAAGTACTTCAAGAACCTACTATCTACCCTAGAGGAACTTTTAGTGCTGCTGGGCTATTGGTATGAAAACTTATCAGAAGGAAGCGCCATTCGATTAGAGATCTATAACCTACTACGTTATGAGTTAAATCAAAACATTACGCTTCTTTATAATACTTTACAACTCATGCGTCAAGGAGATCCTAACGAGAGTAACCAAACTTCTACCTCCTTTTTGGCATTTATAGAAAGTTTATGGGAAAGGTATCAAATTTTAGAGCCCACGAACAACTCTATAGACGAGAACGCGGATAATGTAACAATGCATCAGCAGGTACAAAATACGCTGCATGATTTGTTCGAAAGCATATTCAATGGTATGGCTAACTTACAAAAGCTAGCTAGGGAAGGCTACCAGGCTACTTTAGTAAATCAACAACATAGACCACAAGCTGCCTTGTTGATTGCATTTTTGAGACTATTAGAGTATGCCAAGTCTCACATGAATTATATTCCACAGCGACACTTAGATTACTATTATCGCGATGTACTCAAATTTAAAGAAAAACCTACTCAACCTGATAGCGTATTTGTAAACTTTCGGCTAAAAGGTAACCAATCCTACCTCTTTCTTCCTCAAGGAACACAGTTACTAGCAGGGCAAGATTCGACAGGGGCTAATATTGTCTTTGAAACAGACAAGGCTATCACGATCAACCAAGGTGTAATTAGTAAAATTCAAACTTTCGAACGTTCACAACAAGGATATAATACCAAGGATAACTTACCTGTCGTCAATATAGCTATGGCTACTTACAATATGGATGAGATATATGGCAAAAAGGCTAAGCTATATCTTTTCTCCAAGAAGTACGCTGAGTTAGCTGCTTCTCAACAAACAAGTACAGGGCAGCCTCTAGGCTTACTCATTAACTCCTCTATACTTTACCTACAAGAAGGTCAGCGGGAGATAGCGCTAACTTTCCAACTCAAAGAAGAAGCACTGCAAGCGCTCAAGCAAAGAGCAAAGCAGCTTATCCCTGATACAACAGAAACAATCTATGAAACCTTGGCTAATTTATTTAACAAAGCCATTGCTGTACAATTTACAGCTGCAACCGACTGGGTAACCCTACCTTCTAGTGCTGTTACATTTTACTTTGACCAGCAAGATCGTTGCTTTAAGATGACACTTAGGCTCATACCAGGAACACCCGGTGTGGTAAACTTTGATAGGGCTATACATGGTCCTATCACAGCGGTTAAAACACCTGCCATTCGGCTCCTTGCTAGAGATGAAGCTCATATCGCACACATTTATTTATTTAGAGAACTAGAAATAGAAAAATTAAACATACAGGTCAAAGTCAGCGATTATAGGGGCCTCATCTTACAAAATGACTTAGGCTTAATTGAATCTAATCAGACCTTCCAACCATTTGGCCCTTTCCCCAAACTACATGCTAATCTATACATGGGGAGTGATGAGATTTTTACTAAAAATCTGCAAGACTTTAAGATAAATATTGAGTGGGAAGACCTTCCTACTATAGAAGGGGGCTTTAAAGCACATTATCAAGCTTATCCTCACCAAATAACTGCCAAAGATTTTAAAGTCAATGTTGCTTATCTGAAACAACGACAGTGGCAACCTTTCTATCCAGAGCATAGACAACAACTATCTTTGTTTGATTATGAACAAGCCAGTCCTCATTCCCCCGAGAAGTTGAAAAGTAAACGTGTCATTGACAACCTAGATAAAGATCTATTAGGGTTTACGCAAGAGAAATACACCTTATATCCACCTGTCTGGACTTCTAAAACTTTGACAGGATTTTTGAAACTAGAGCTCTGTGGACCTGATATGGCTTTTGGTCATGCTTTATATCCTAAACTAGTTGCCCAGTCACTCGTACAAAAAAAAGGGCACCACCATACAGGCAAGAATGCCGCCCCAACCATTTATGAGCCTTATACCCCTACTATCAAGTCATTAAGTGTAGATTATGTAGCCCAAGAAGAGTTTGACTTTACCAAGCAATCTCTTGGTAAACCTGATGATAATGAATATGGTTACGTTAAGCTTTTCCCATTTGGCTATAGAAAAGAGTTCCCCAATGCAAACTTACAACGAATCACCTTTTTGCCAGATACAGATGATGGAGAGCACTTTTTAGCATTAGGAATTACCAACTGTAATGGCTCTACCCTACGATTACATATAGAAATTGATGAAGCTAGTATTGATCCCAATAAAGAGTTTACCAAGCCTACCTGGCGATGTCTGTCGAATAATATGTGGATGAACTTCACAGAAAAGGAGATTACCTCAGATACTACGGAAGGACTTACCAAATCAGGAATTATTGAATTAAATGTTCCGCCTACTATTAATCAAACCAATACGATGATGGAGGCTGGCTTTACTTGGATTAAAGCTATGTTCCCTGCGAATGTAAGTTCTTTACCTACCATATTAGGTATATATACACAAGCCGTATCTGCAACAAGAAAAATTGTCCCTTACCAAACTCAAAAACAACCTACTCGGCTAACTCCATATAGTATCGAAAATATTATTGGAAAAACAGCACAAGCAGTTACAGTAACACAACCTTTTTCTTCCTTTGGTGGTAAGGCAGGCGAGACATCCGCCCAACTATATACACGAATCAGTGAAAGACTCCGACATAAAAGTAGAGCTATCTCACCTTGGGATTACGAACGAATTGTATTAGATAAATTTTCAGAGGTATTTCGCGTCAAATGCATTAACCACTCTCAAAAAAACCATCCCTTTACTGCACAACCTGGAAAACTCATCTTGGTTGTTATCCCTACTATTAAAGGTAAGAAAATAGGGGAAAATGCTTTTCCGCAAGCCAGTAAACAGTTACTTGAATCTATTAGGCAGGAATTACAAAAAGTGGCTTCACCTTTCGTTAGCATCGAGGTAATTAATCCAGTATATGAAGAAGTGAAGGTAAACTTAGAAGTAAAATTTAAGAAAGGTTACGAAAAGGGACTCTATGCTAACGAACTGCAGAAAGCTATTAAAGTTTTTTTATCCCCTTGGCTATTTAACCCATCTGAAGACATACGCCTAGGCGTCATTATACCTTCTTCCAAAATCATTGATTTCATTAGTAAACGACGTTATATAGAAGCTATTGGAAATTTTTCTATTTTGAAATATACTGGCTCCAATATCACAAAGATTACAGATTATGATAACCAGCTAATGTCTACTTATCCTTGGTCAGTGATGTTTTCTTCGGACAAACATCGGATAACTGTAGTAGATAATATTAACCCTAACACTAATTTCCGTTATGGTGGCGTAGATGACATGAGCCTCGAATATGATTTCATCGTAGGACCCTGGGAAACTGTTCCTAACAAAAATTGGCTCAACGAAGTAGAGCAAGAAACTATACAAGAGAGCTTAGAAGAATATTATCTAATAACCAAAAAATATATTAAGTATTAAATTTATGGCTATAACTAGTAGAATAGACCTTAAAAAGGCTTTTGAAAAAGGTGCGGTTCCTACCCAACAGGATTTTTCCAACCTCATCGATTCCATGATTCATAAACAAGAAGATGGGCTCATTTCAGAAGATGATGGATTAAGGTTATCTCCCAAAGGAAGTGACAAAAAATTAATATCTTTTTTTGACAGCCTTAATAATTTCAAGCCTAGTTGGACTGTTGAACAACATCCTAAAAATAGCTCCGAATTTGGATTGAATATAGCAGACCAAGAAGGAGAAAGTAAGCTATTTATTCGCTATGACGGCCATGTAGGTATTGGAACTTTAAATCCTAGCACTCGACTAGAGGTAAATGGTAATATTAGTTCCCAGGGACGCCGAGGCACTTACATGGCTGGACAAATACCTGGAGACGGCAACTGGTATGCCATTACGCCTAAACTAACCCAATGCCATGCTTTTGAGGTTATTGCCAAGATTAGTAAACCTGGTAGAGGACTACACGCCATGCTGCATGCCTTCGCTTTGAGCACCTTTAAAGGTAGTAAAAGCTCTATTACTAAAACACATGCTTACTACAGTAGCTTTCGAGACAAGATAGACTTACGATGGGGAGGTGCTAATTTTAGCTATTACCTAGAAATGAAAACGAAAAGAAACTATGGAGAAGGTAATATGATTTCTTACTATATTACCAACTTGTGGTGGGAAGAAGAGGGAGATAATGTGTAAAAGTCACTGTCTATTATTTATTTCATAGCATCCTGTGTCAAAGGCATATCCTTCTCTTGTATGAGTTGTCGAATCGGCTTCCCGTCCTTTTTGTAATCTACATCAGCCCCAGCGGCCACAAGTAATGCAGCTATTTCATCATATCCTTGGGCAACAGCTGCCCATAAAGGAGTTTCGCCATTTGTATCAGCTTGATTAATGCTCGTTTGGGCACCATTAGCTAGTAATAGTTGGACAATTTCTTTATTTCCCTTAGTGGCTTTAACAGCCACAAATAAAGGTGTTCTATTGCTATTGTCAGACTTATTTACATCTGCTTGGTACTTGATTAACAGGGCTACGTTATTTTTACTTCTTGCATTAATCGCCCATAGCAAAGGCGTCCACCCTTTAAGATCAGCGTGATTTACTTTTGCTCCATGGTCTATCAATAATTGAATAAGCTCTGTATATGCGCTTTCTAAATCTAAATAGGTTGCATACATCAAAGGTGTATTACCTTCCCGATCAGCTGCATTGGTATTTGCTTTATACTTGAGTAATAATTGAGCAAGTGCTTTGTTAGGAGATAGGACTGCTTCCATCAAAGGAGTAGTACCATCTTTATTAGGGGCATCTACGTTAGCCCCGTGCTTCAACAACATTTCTACCCGATCCATGAGTTTATGCTCAATCGCATCAAGCAAAACATTATCCCCTACCTGATACAAATATTGTCTGGTTTCGGGATTACTCAATCCTTCAATAACTTCTTGGGTTGCAGTCAGTAATTGAGCTGCATCTGCTTTACTATACAAATGATATCCATACTCTTCCCAACCGAAATCATGCAGGGCCTGAATTGTTTTCAACAAAGCTATTCCCTGATCATCATACCAAATGAATTGCTGAGTATCGCCTGCAGAAGTCGGAGCAGGTACATGACCAATTTGCATAGTCAGTCGAACATAATGTGCTTGTCCTGGTTCTAGTCGTAAATTTACCAGCTGACCAAATGGAGGTAAATCTGCACAAGATATTTCGTCACCTACCTCTTTACCTTGATAAAACAAACGAGCAGCCTTTACGTCTTTCCAGATTTTTAGTTTCAGTTTGCTACGGTCTATCTTTGCATGCTTAGGGGTTGTCTCTACACTAAATTGAATATCTCGCTGATCTCCTTGCAACACAGTAAGACCCTGTGGCACTATCTTGAAATCAACAAGATAGGGATCGTCTAGCGTTTCAGGAGAATCACTGCCTTGATTGGGGGTATGACATAAACAGCCGTTATGTAAGCTAAAAAGAGCAACTAGGACAAAAGCTATCCATTGGGTAGTTTTGGGTTTCATATTGGTTGCCAGTAAGTTGAAAAAAAGCGAGGGCCCTCATATGATAAACTACGAAGACCCCCAACTTGCAAATGAAAAAATTAATAGCCCACCCAAGTCAAACTATTCTAATATTTCTAGTATAAACTTCGACAATGCACTATACAGCTGCGTACTGTTATAGAGGTACTCGTCTTTAGAAAACAACCCAAGGGGCTTTAGATGCTCTAACTCTTTATAAGGGATAAACAAGGTACCACTACAGCTATCAAATACCCCCCTTTTTATACGTGGACTAGTGATATTACTGGCTAGCTGTGTTTCAACACTGATGCTACCATCATGGTCTTTGCCACCATTGAGTAGTTTGTAATAGGTATAAAATCCTTCTCTGCCTGACTTTTCCAAAAACTTTCGCAACCGCATATATTCTGGCACACCGGGTAAATCATCTGGGTTTTTACTTGTTGATGTTTGTTTGTATTTAGCTCTAATATCTTTTGCTACCGCATCAAATAGCTCTTCGACTTCTTGATCTAGCTTTTTTATCTTTTCTTGAGATGGTTTTGTACTAAAGCATAGATTATACAGTGAAGCAGCAGCAATATAGAATTTTAAATCTTTTTCTCCCGTTTGAGATTGTATAAATTCATGTCTTTTTTTCAAGTAATCACTGCCTGGAGTTAGTTCTTTTAGTACAGTAGAGTCACTGCCTAAGGTAGCTTGGCTCATACCCACAATAAGTTGTCCAATAGCCCCATGACTGAATCCATAATCTGATTGGTAGAAATCATAACCATTCAGCGGTGCACTAATAACAATCACCTTGGTAAGATTGATTTTTTTGCGCAAAGTTTCAGCTGACTCTAAAGCAGTTATTCCCCCCTCTTTAAAACCTACCAATACAAATTCGTCTTTTTGTTTATCCCATCCTTGTTTATCAACTTCCTCTAACACACACCGATTGAAGTTTTCTGCCCGGTTATGCATGCTAGCTAATTCTTTTAAATAATCTTCCTTAGACCGAACAGATTCTATGTGAGAAACAATAATAAGCTCTTTAGAAGATTTCTTATCCTCAAAAGCTTGTTGAAGATAGGCAATAAATTTATTAAGACTATCAGTTCCTCCCAAGTCTTCTACTAACACAACAACCCTTCCCAACCTCTTGGAACCTCCAGTTTGATTTCCTCCAAGTACTCCATCACTACAACATAGTAGGATAGAGCTAATCACTATTAAGGAAACAAGGAGATTGTTTTTATATTTTTTAGTTTTTTTAAACATGATTTTTCTAGTTACAAATTAAACTTCATATCCATTTTTACTTTACACTTCACCATACCTCTTTTTATACTTCCCAATATCCCCATATGTAATAGCTTCATAATCTATCTTAGCATCTTTTCTTAGCCTTTCCATGTCTTGGGCTAGGTTTTTAAGTGTATCCACAGCTGCTTCATATTGCTTCACCACTTTTTTTTGGATTTCAAGCTTACCTTTTTCATTCGCCAATTAAAATGTTGGATATTCATATTCCTTAGCAAAAGCAGCATACTTTCGTTGACCTTTCTCCAACTCTTGCTGTTCCCTTACACTCTTCGCTTCTATACGAGCTATTTCATCATTCTTATAGCAATAAACACATTTTGAAACCCACGTATTACCACCAGTTACATGTACTTGGTTAAAAGCAGCTAGGGTAGGATATGAAGCAGAGCCTGGTTTCGTATTGCCATAATTATCACATTCGACCCAAGGACCACCAAATATCTTTTGATCTTTCTCCAAATAATAGAGCATGGCTACATCCACTCGCATCTGTCGTTTACAATCTGTACCCGTACACTTGACATATGTGGTGGGAGGCTGAGGTTTCCAATTTAAAGCAAAATCAATCTTTTTCTGTACTTCTTCTTTATATTTTCTCTAAACCCGATCTTGTGATATTATGATTGTCACTTAATTCTTGCAAGCTTTTTTCAATAAGTCGAACTTGTGAAAGATTTAATCTTGCACTTTGAGTCAACCTTTCTAGTTCTTCTTGCATTTTAATTCTTAAATCCAATACTTCTTGATAATCAACAAAAGGATCACTTGGATTAGGGCTGCTTGAGGGCTTACCGGTTCGAGGTTGGAATTGCTTAGGAATCGAAGGAAATTCATCGCCTAGCCCCGTACAACCCTGTAAAAATAAAAAAGCAGCTAATAGCCATACACAAGCCATAAATGGTAAGTAAGTGTATTTTATATTTATATTATAGTTCATTTTCATAGTAGTATAAATTAACTTGCTTGAATGCATGAACCCAATATATATATATACTTGTCAAGTATTTCGTAAATATTTTTTCGTAAAAAAGATAAAGGCTTTGAAAATCCTACTTAGAAAAAGCCTTATTAATCAATAGACATTGATGGGAGCATAGAATATAATCTGGGAAAAGAGATAAATATTTACGTTATTGGCAGTGTATCATTTACTATTAGAATCGAAAAAACTACTTAACCTACCTAAAATTTTAATATGGCTACTACTATAGAATTACGCTTAGATATCAATGAAGTGAATGTGATTATTAAAGCACTTTCTGAACGTCCCTTCCGAGAAGTATATGAGTTACTCGGCAAAATTCATGCGCAATCTAATGCACAATTACCCCCAGCAACAACTGAGACTAAAAATATCTCCAAGTAACGGCCAAATGGCGTATCTTAGCAATGAAAGCTAATAGATTCTAATCGTTAATCTGACTAATTATGTCCCTCATTTCTACCACTACTATTCAACCTAGTAACAACCTTACCCACCCTCCTAGAGCCACTAAACCTACTTGGCTACGCGTAAAATTACCTACCGGACAAGCCTATAATCACGTACGCAACATTGTAGATGAGTATAAGTTACATACCATTTGTATGAGTAGCAATTGCCCCAATATGGGAGAGTGCTGGGGAGCAGGAACGGCTACTTTCATGATCTTAGGTAATGTGTGCACCCGTAGCTGTGGCTTTTGTGCTGTAGCTACCGGACGGCCTACGGAGTATGATACAGAAGAACCTCAACGTGTAGCCCAGGCTATCCAGCGAATGGGGGTTAAACATGCTGTCATCACTTCTGTCAATAGAGATGAGCTCAAAGACCGAGGCGCAGAAATCTGGTACCAAACTGTTAAAGAGGTCAAAGCTCTTTGCCCCAACACTACCATTGAGACACTGATCCCAGATGTAAAAGGGACTTGGTCGGCTTTATATAGGATGATCGAGGCAGGGCAAGAGGTTGTATCTCATAACATAGAAACTGTAGAGCGCCTATATAAGCAAGTTCGCCCGCAAGCGAAGTACACCAGAAGTTTGGAACAGATTAAATTAACGAAAGAATACGGCAAGCGAACTAAATCAGGTATTATGCTAGGCCTAGGAGAACAAGATGAGGAGGTTTATCAGGCCATGGATGATCTGGTAGCACATGGTTTGGATATCTTGACCTTGGGGCAATACTTGCAACCTACCAAGAACCACTTAGAAGTAGTTACTTACGTACATCCTGATAAATTCGAATATTTCAAGGAAGAGGGCTTAAAGAGAGGCTTGAAGTACGTAGAAGCTGGCCCATTGGTACGCTCTTCGTATCATGCAGAAAGGCACGTTCATGTGTAACGAGGAGTTTCAAGGAGCAAGCTCCTGAAACCACATAGGGATAGTTAGATCGTTTTCTGTACTGTAGCAATAAGTACTGTGGCCATACCCATCTTCACACCCCCCACCCACAGGAACTGTGTAATACTGGTTGTGTTGTAATACTGGTTAAAAACCTAAGCCGCAGTAGACTTTCCAGTAGCTGCAGCTTTAAATTTAGTAGCTTTCTTAGCTTTTGCTTCTTGCCAAGCTTGAACTTTTTTATCTGCTTCTTCTTGGGTAATAGCACCTTTCTTTACACCAAGTTGTAGGTGTTTTTTGAGTAAAAGGCCTTGTGAAGATAAAATTGATTTAACAGTATCAGTAGGCTGTGCACCGTTAGATAACCATTGAAGTATTTTTTCTTCTTGTAGTACAATCGCAGCAGGAGTTGTATTGGGATTATAATTGCCCAACTTTTCAATAAAGCGACCATCTCTAGATGCCCTTTGGTTAGCTACTACAATATCATAAAGTGCTAATTTCTTACGTCCTCGTTTTGCTAATCTTATTTTTACCATGTTATGAGTTATTCAACAAATTGCATTGATGCGGTGTCAGGAATTACCTCCTGACATTCAAATATATCTTACTACTTAGTCTCTTGTGACACTACAGAGTGCACAGATACAAAAGACCTACCTTGAGTTCCTTTTTTAAATGCCACCGTACCGTCCAGTAAAGCATATAGGGTATGATCTTTGCCTAAACCAACATTTTTACCCGCATTGTGACGAGTACCCCTTTGTCTTACAAGGATGTTGCCTGCGAGTACATACTCTCCTCCAAATTTTTTAATACCTAAGCGTTTACTTATGGAATCTCTACCATTACTGGTACTTCCTCCACCTTTCTTGTGTGCCATTGCTAATCTATTTTATATTTTCAATTAATACCTTGGTATATTCTTGACGGTGCCCTTGCTTCTTCTTATACCCTTTCCTTCGTTTCTTCTTAAAAACGATAACCTTATCATCCTTTACCTGTTGTATAACCTTACCTGCCACTTGAGCACCAGCTACGGTAGGAGTGCCTAGCCGTATAGTTTTTTCATCTTGTACAAGCAAGACCTTATCAAATGAGACCGAAGTACCTATTTCCTGCTCCATCTTAGGAGTATATATATATTGGTCCTTCGTTACTTTAAACTGTTTACCAGCTATCTCTACAATTGCGTACATGAGTTATAAATTGGCTTATCTGAGATTGAAATATGTAAAGTTACGTTTTGCTATCCAAAGTAAAAAATAGCTGCCACAAAATATTACAGCCTATATGGTTTAATATAGAGGACTGCCTAGTATGAAGTCACGAAGTAAATGCTATTTTATACATTTTTCAATAGTTCTCACCTATCTTGCTAGCATAATTATTTTTCTGCCTTAGCAAGCGACCATTTTGAATAGACTTTTACTACACAAGCTTCTTGTAGAGTAGGGATAGTCCCGTAAGGGCCATCCCTTGCGTAGCTGCCACGCCCCTTGGGGCTCGCAATGACGTCACGATGACGGAAGTGACCACGGCAGTCGCAGTGACTACATGGCTGCGATAGTCCCGTAAGAGATCATTACTGCGCAAGCTTGTAGAGTGGCAATAATGCCGTCAAGGATGCTATTTAAGAGGATTTCAAAACTGTGATCATGTAGGGCAGGTGGGGTTAGTTGATGGAAAGGTTGTGAAAGAAGTCTATATTTTAAATGAACTATTTAAGTAATCTTCATCACTAACATATGCATATTGATGCTGTTTTTATAACTTTACTAGGTAAACTTATGAGTATTTTATATATTCTTAAGAAACGTTAATTTCTAGTTCTGAAACTTGAACTTATATATGACATATAAAAAGACTAGCACACACACCAAACAACAAATACGTCCCAGTCTTCTGGTTGTTATGCTAATAGTAATAATTGGCTTGATCAATCATCATGCGCTATATGCAGCTGACGGCTCTTCCGTTGAAGACACTGCGAAAAAACCTCACGAAAAGAACAACGCGTTGCTTATTTCTACAGAGACACCTAATATGTCTGCAGAAAAGGACTTTGATAAGGTTAGGGGTTATGAATCTTATGATCCTATCACCAATACTTGGTCTGCTATTGAAGCGTTTAAAGAGGTAGAAATCTTAGAAGATGCCACCCAAGATCATGATGAAAACTACATATATTATAGCTTCTGGGCATATGATTCCATAGATCATCAATGGAAACGGGTGGATATTAGAGAATATGGTTATAAACATGCTAAGCATCCATCCGATGTAGATCAAGTTATTACTAAAAAGCCTAAAAAGAAATTTGAGTTTTGGAAAAACCTGGGCCTAACGATTGCAGCAGGAGGCGGATGCACCTACTACGTGAATACGGTCAAAGATTTAGACCTCTTTGTAAGGACAGGACAAAAAGAATTCCTTTTACAGACTCCTCCCTCCGGCTCTTCGGACACGGCACAGGGGAAAGCACATGAAATTAAATGGCCTATTAGTAGAACCAAGAGGCTGAATAGTATCAATCACGATAATGTAGTCACCGACACGCAATCACTTGGCAAAGCACATGGTGATATCAGTTTTCATGGAAGAGGGTTTAATATACCTGTTACCTTAGCGCTCCATTATACATTTTTCAAAAAGTTAAGAATAGGAGCAGGCAGTAACCTGGAAATGAACTATTTGAAGAAGTTATACCCCCATGGGGATGCCAAACATATCATGGAGTATGAGGCCTCTGAACCTTGGTTTTATAATACTAAATTTTTTGGCACCGTTGGATATAAAGTATTCCAAAAAGGAAAGCATGCTGTTGTTGTAGATACGCAATTAGGTGTAGTATATGATTACGGCAATAAAAAAGTTTCTTTTCAGCCATGGTCATTTAAGAATTTTGAATATATTGGTTTTTATGCTAGCTTAGGTGTAGCCCATGAGATTAAGTTGAATGACTTTTGTAAGTTTTTTTACCGGCTGTCTTGTCAATACAAACGATACGACAATAGCTCTGATTTTGCTTCTGTAAATGATAGTAAACCTTCAACCTCTTCTATAATACTTTGGCAACCAGCTGTTCATCTGGAGATAGGTACTATCTTTAATTTCGGTAGAGATAAAGATTCAGAAGACGAAGAAGAAGATGAGAATATCCAGGTTGATGAATCTAGTCCTGTAGCAAGCTCTAATGAGGGTAACCTTGGATCCGAAGCTTCTCTCACTCCTGAGGATGCTAACCAGGTTAAACTGCCTGCTACTAATTATGACGAATCCTCTAAGGAGGCTGATGCTGCTCAACAAAATGAAACAGCTCCAAAAGAGCAACCTACTGATCAGCAGAAAGATAAAGATGTTACGCAAGAGGCTGATAAATTATTAACACAGTCAGAAGGCGCATCTTCGAAAGCTGAACAAGCAAAAAATAAAGCTAAATAAGAACATCCTGGATGATAGGGACCTGATAAGCTTAATAAGAATTTCTCAAAACAGTTGCTTGGCTATGTTGCTCAACTGCGTTAAGTGACGAATAATTAATATCATTGTAGCGGCTAGTGGTTTTGGGAATACTTCTGAATCCACTAGTATTTTTGAATCAGCGCTGTATTGGCTATCCTTTCATTTTTTTTCATAAACATCATAGATAAAACCTGCTTTTGAAGATATACAACGTGCGTAAGATCATTGTGAATACCAAAATCATTACCTGGGGACTATTGCTTTTGTTGTCCTGTATATGGGGGAGCTCGTATATACTCATGAAAAAGGCTTTAATCGTTTTTAATCCCGAAGAAGTAACTTATCTCCGGATAGCTTTGGCTGCTATATTTTTATTGCCTTATGCCATACCTCATCTCGGCAAAATCACCTGGCAACAATATTTCTTTTTGGCATTGGTAGGCATTCTAGGGACATGGCTACCGCTCTTGTTCTTTGCCATTGCGCAACAACATATAGATAGTGGTATACATGGTGTCTTGCACTCGTTAACGCCTGCTTTTGTGTTGGTGATAGGAATTACTTTTTTCCATAACAAGATTGTGAAAAATGAAATAATAGGCATAGTGCTCAGTATTGGTGGGGCTGTCTTGCTTATGTTTGCAGAATCAGGTGGACTCCTAACTAGTTTTAACTACTACATGCTCCTATCTATCCTAGGGTGTTTTTTATATGGCAATTCTATCAATTTGATTAAGTATTATCTGGGAGATCTCAAAAGCACAACCCTCGTAAGTGTTTCTTTGCTGCTTGTAGGGGTTATTGCTATGCTATATCTATTGAGGCATCCAGTAGTTTTTACCAAGGTAAGTACGCATCCAGATGGGTATTTTGCCATCACGTGTGCGTTCATAGCAGGCATTGTCAACTTAGGCATCGCCAACATCATCCTTGCACAATTAGTCAAATTGACTTCTCCTGTTTTTGCTAGCATGGAATCACTAATAGCACCTATTGTATCGATTAGTTGGGGATTGCTAGATGGAGAGAAACTGCTAGTCGGCCATTATATAGGAGCAGCTATTATTTTATTGGGTGTTTGCTTTATTAATAGACCTTCCAAAAAACCATTGCAATCCACCTTGGTCCCTGAAGAAGTAAGCATAGCTTCGTAACCCACAGACAAGTTAATAACCTGCCTCTTTACGTGCCATTACCCTTCCCTTTTTGGAGCGGATTCCCTGATTTTGTAGCTATTTCTTGGGTGTGGAGGAAGATATTGCTAACAGTTAGCGCCTTACCCGATTTTTGTAGGTCAGCTATGGCATCTTTCAGGAGCTGGATACCCTCTTTCCACTTTTGTGCCTCATTTTTACCAAAAGGATAAATCACCAGCTGTACTTTGGAAAAAGCAGCGGCTATAATTTGTGAAATGGCAGCAATACGGATGTCATTACCA
>CAZZEE010000005.1:10142-20478 GCA_964652695.1 uncultured Cytophagales bacterium | reverse complement strand
CATGGAGTGTAGGGAGTGAGCTCCCTACACCACTACGCCATTTTCCCAAAGGCGGGTCTTTTAGCTCGTTTATCTCTGCATTCAATAGGGCTACCCTTATCTACATGTAGCTTTTTAGACAGGCTCTAAGAGAAATTAAAAGTTGATCAAGCCTTGCTCAAAGACCGGAAAAAACCGAAAAAAGGGTATATCTCAAGGTTTGTTTCCAGCAGGTCTTCTTATTTAGTCCTACCAAAGCAATTAAAAAGCCAAGATACTAGGACTATCTGCAAAAGTCGAAGGATAAATGGAAGGCAGATCGAGTGAGGGAGTAAGAAGGAGCTTTTTAGACTAAGACATTAGCATCCATCTTTAAGATGAACGATTCCAGCTATGATATCCTAGGTGGTGCCAGGAGCTACTCCTGGCACCCAATTAGGTGCATTGGTTCCTCAGTGGTGGATTATCACCACCTTCCCTACAAGCTCACGCCGTGATGAGCCCTTCGGGGTTATCTTCCATACCACACAGGCCTACACAACGATGAGCCCTTCGGGGTTGCCACGCCCCTAGGCGACTTGCAGTGACCTCTGGTCCTTCACCTATCCCTTCCTTACCAAAAATCCTGGGCTTTAAAGAAGTCTAATATGGGTGAATCAGCCTTATTTTTTAGTAACTGTCAGTTCCTTCAGACACTTCTCAAATCTTTTTTGATCTTTTGTATAATAATCTAACAAAGAACCTTCTTGGCCATCTTTTCTCAATTGTTCTAATAGTTCTACTTCTAACGGTTTTTTATTTTTGTTAAAATATTGGGTAACAGTTTTAAATAATGATTTGGCAGCTTGTGGCTTCATGGTTAAGTATAATTCGGCCAACATACCATTCAACTGGAAATGCTGATAGTCAATAGGGGTATCCCAATATCCACCCCACCAGTAAAAACCATTGGCTGAAAATATACCAATTACTTCTTCTGCCATACCGCTTCTTTTAGGTTTGCCAAGTCTTTTCTCTAACCGGTTGGCATAGGCCAGGCCAGCTTGTGGATCATAGGTGGCCGTCCCTTTATCGGAATCCATGGTAACAAAAGGATTCTCTATAGGATTGATATCAATAGCTAGGCCATAAGCATGTAAAGATTTTTTGGTGCCTCCAATGATATTTCGATCTATATAGCAAGAAGTGTTATTATCTGCCATAGCCGCATGATCATCTCCGTTATAGTGGTGCATGGGCTTTATTTGATGGATAGGAAACTTCTTCTTATAGAGGGTTTAAATATATTCAATACCGCATCCTCACAAACATCCATCACAATGATCTGCCCTGTTTGTTCTTTACCCTGAAAATCAAGGTGTTGAATTGTTAGTAGCCGGAGGCGTTCTGCAGGAACAAGTGCATTTTTACTCCATGTATTTCCTTTCTCCATAGCTTCTAACAGTTCGCCCGCAATAGGCTGACTTCTAAAAGTTTCTCCATAACAGGGGGAAAAATAGCTGATTGAAAACAAAGCAGCTATTGCATAAATCATTACAAGTTTTTTCATCATTCTATTTTTTTAAATTGTTAGACTTCATTTTAAACCGTAAAGATCCAATAATACTAATTTTTTTCAATAAGCTACCATATTATAGCAAAACACTTATTATTAGGTGTTTACTAGAAGTATTGGCCGAAAATGAAAAAGTGGTTAAAATAAAAAATAAACGACTTAATAGATGCTCTTAATTATTTCTTGGTTGTAATCTAATAATAAGTGTTTTGCTATATCTACTTAATTACCACTTAAAAAACGATGGTTATGCAAATACTCTGCAATTTGGATGGCATTAGTTGCAGCTCCCTTTCGTAAGTTATCAGCTACTATCCACAAGTTTAAGGTTGCAGGCTGGGATTCGTCTCTCCTTATTCTGCCTACAAAAACCTCATCTTGGTCCTTGGAAAATAAAGGCATCGGATACTGTTTTTTATGAGAGTCATTTTGTACAATTATTCCTGGGCTGTTTTGAAGGGTCTGTATGACCGTATCTAATGTAAAATCATGTTCAAATTCAGCATTTACAGCTAATGAATGTCCCCCGATAACAGGTACACGAACAGCAGTTGCTGTCACCTGAATAGTTGCATCCCCTAGTATTTTTCGGGTCTCATTGATCAGCTTCATTTCTTCTTTAGTATACCCATTTTCTAAAAAGTCGTCTACTTGCGGGATCACATTTAAATCAATAGGGTAAGGGTATGCCATTGGATGAGGTATTCTTCCTTCACGTTCTGCCATCAGTTGTTCTACAGCTGCCTTACCACTTCCTGTTACTGCTTGGTAGGTAGAAATGACCAGCCGTTTCAATTGGTATAGCCGGTGAAGAGGCGCTAAAGCCACCATCATCTGCATGGTTGAGCAGTTGGGGTTGGCAATGATCTTATCAGTACTACGTAGTAGCTGCGCATTAACTTCAGTTACGATCAATGGAGAGTCAGGATGCATACGCCAAGCAGACGAATTATCAATGACTGTAGTTCCTACTGCTGCAAATTGCGGTGCCCAGGTTAAGGATAGTTCAGCCCCTATAGAGAAGATAGCTACTGTAGGTCGAGCAGCTAGGGCTTCTTGTAAGGTGATAAGCTGATGTTGTTGGTTTCTGCAATTGATGTAGTTTCCTTGAGAATTCTCCGACGCTACTAGTAGGAGTTCTTCAGCAGGGAAGTTGCGACGCTCTAGGAGGCGAAGCAGGGTTTGCCCCACAAGACCTGTGGCCCCTATAACAGCTAGTTTCATAAATGTTTTTTGCGCTAAGATAATTCAGACAATTTGAATTTTGGGCGTATTAAGTTTATATTGCGACACATAGTTTAGTATAATTGACCCTCATCATCAAACTAACTTGGTTATCAGTAGCAATACCCCGTGATGTGTTGTTTCAAAAATATGTTGGGAAGACGGGAGATAGCCGCCTTCACGAACACAATCTAGTTTTTCTTAACAACTCAAAAATAAGTATCTTTGACTCCAATGACTCAAAAAATACACTTAATTACCAGGCGGTTAACCCTTACAAAATATTCTCTTGGTCTAGTGTTACTTCTAGCACTCCATACTATTTCCTGTCACTGTAAAAATCCTAACAAACCTGGTAGCCATCCTATAAAGCTCAAAAATGATCCTGAGCCTCCTAATGCCCCACTGTCCAACCCAGGTACCCAAGCTGAAAAAGATCAAGAAGAATTTAAGCGACATCAACAAGCAGCAGAACAAGGGGATGTAGCGGCACAACGCAAACTAGGAATAATGTATGCAGAGGGAGACGGAGTTGAACCAAATGATCAGCTAGCATTTGAGTGGCTTGAGAAAGCAGCCAAGAAAGACGATATAATAGCACAGATTAATTTAGGGCAACTCTATAGATTTGGTCGTGGAGTTGAGAAAGATTATGAGAAAGCGCTCTATTGGTACCAGCAAGCAGTTGAAAAAGAATCGACACAAGCACAGCTTTATATAGGGCGCATGTACCAACAAGGTCTTGGAGTCACACAGAGCAATACAACAGCATTTGAATGGATTAAAAAAGCTGCAGCACAAGAGAATGATGAAGCGCAAAATAGTCTGGGGATAATGTATCTAGAGGGTAATGGGGTAGAGAAGAATGTAGCAGAGGCAATAATATGGTTAAAAAAGGCAGCAGCGAAAGGAAATCAGCAAGCACAGTATAACCTAGGACTGATGTATGAAAATGGTCGTGAACGTGAAATAGAAATAGATTTTAAACAAGCAGTAGAATGGTATCAGCAAGCAGCAGACCAAGGTTATTATACAGCACAATGTCGTTTAGGATCAATGTATAAAAATGGCGAGGGAGTAGATAAAAATCCTCAACAAGCTAAATACTGGTTTCAAAAAGCAGCTAAAGCCATTGAAAAAAGTGCGGAGCAAGGGAAGGCGATTGACCAGTATCAACTAGGTCTGATGTATAAAAATGGCGAGGGAGCCGATAAAAGTCCTCAACAAGCTGAACACTGGTTTCAAAAAGCAGTTAGTGGATTCCAAGAAGGAGTTGTACAAGGAAATTTCACAGATCTATTTAATTTAGGCCTCATGTATGAGAAAGGCTATGGAGTAACCCAGGATTACAAACAAGCATTTGACTTGTATAAAAAAGTAGCAGAACAAGGATTGCCAAGAGCGCAAAGTTATCTGGCTAAACTATATGAAAAAGGCAATGGAACCTACCCAAGTGATGAAGAAGCCTTCAAATGGTATCTTGAAGCAGCCAACAAAGGAGACGGAAACGCAATATCTGCACTTGGTAAGATGTATGGAGAAGGTCGTGTGGGCAATCAGCTTTATAAGGATTTATTTAAAGCCTTTCAAAAAGCGGTCATCAAAGGCAATGCCAATGCTAAAAAACATTTAATAGCAGCAGCAGATCAAGGAAATGTGAAAGCACAATATCAGCTAGGTCAGATGTATGAGAATGGTTGGGGTGTTGAGAAGAATGATGAAAAAGCATCTGAAATGTATTTGGAATCTGCAAAAGGGGATTTAAAAGAAGCAAAAAATGCAGAAGATTTTGGATGTAGAGTTGCACTATATGATTTGGCTAGGATGTATTTAGAGGGCCGCGGGGTAAGTCAGCTATATGGGAAAATATTCGAATTTTTTCAAAAGGCAGCAGTTACAGAGAATCTTACTGTGCTATTCCTCATGGGCTCGATGTATGAAAAAGGCCATGGAGTTAATAAGGATCTTCAAGAAGCAAAGAAATTATATCAACAAGCGGCAGCGAAAGGAAATCAGCAGGCACAACAATACCTAGAACAATTAACTCACGCAAATAGCTAATAAGGAGTAAGTTAGGTGTAAGTAGTAGCAGGAAGATTCCTACACCACAGCACCTCAGGTACCATGAAGTCTATTTCCACAAAAGACACTAGACTATTCTGGAATGCTTGTTAAAAAGCACGAGCAATCGTAACTTCAGACCATTTGACTTATGTCACTAACCCTCTATAATTTATGCTACGAACACATACCTGTGGAGAACTTCAACTCACACATGTTGGATTACCTGTAACCCTTTGTGGTTGGGTACAAAAGATAAGAAATAAAGGATCACTCATTTGGGTAGATCTGCGAGACCGTTATGGACTTACCCAGTTAATACTAGAAGAACATGTAACAGATTCTACACTGATCGAGCAAGTCAAAAGCATCGGTAGAGAATATGTCCTTCAAGTGCATGGGGTTGTCATGGAGCGTAGTTCCAAAAATTCACATATGCCCACAGGCGATATCGAGATTAGATTACAAGCCATCAGCGTTCTTAATACAGCCAAAACCCCCCCTTTCCTGATTGAAGCAGCAACCGATGGTGGGGAAGAGCTACGTATGGAATACCGTTATTTAGACCTACGCAGACCCTCGCTGCAAAAGAACATATTGCTTCGCCAACTGGCTGCCCAACATACCCATGCCTACTTAGCCAAGCATCATTTTGTAGATGTAGAAACGCCACTGCTTATTAAATCTACGCCTGGCGGAGCGCGCGACTTCGTAGTACCCTCCCGTAACCATCCGCAACAGTTTTATGCCTTACCCCAATCTCCGCAAGTTTTTAAACAACTGCTGATGGTAGCAGGCTTTGACCGTTATTACCAAATAGCTAAATGCTTTCGAGATGAAGACTTACGAGCAGATAGACAGCCCGAGTTTACGCAAATTGACTGTGAGCTTTCTTTTGTAACGCAAGCAGATATACTGGAGATCTTTGAAGCTTTTATCCAATACCTTTTTGAAGCTACTATACAAGTGAAGTTGGATAAGTTCCCATGTATGACCTACGCAGAGGCTATGCAACGATATGGTAGCGATAAGCCAGATATACGGTTCGGGATGCCCATTGTAGAACTCACGGACTTGGTTCAGGGGAGCGACTTTCCCTTATTTAAGCAAGCTCCCCTTGTGGCTGGCTTGTGTGTGAGGAATGGTGCAACGTATACTAGAAAACAACTTGATGAACTCGCAGTATTTGTCAAGAACCTGAACCTAGCTACTAGTGGACTAGTATATGTGAAATACCTGGCAGGTGATGAATTTAATTCTTCTGTCAGTAAGTTCTACAGTCGATCTCAAGTAGATACCTGGGCACAGCGTATGCAAGCAGAAGATGGTGACCTACTTCTTATCCTAGCTGGTGAGGTTGAAAAGACACAAGTTGCCTTAGGGCACTTACGTTTGAAATTACGAGATGAGCTTCACTTGGTTAGTTCCAATCAATTTGCGCCTTTGTGGGTAGTGGACTTTCCGCTCTTAGAGTGGGATGAAGCTGGCCAACGTTATGTTGCTAAACACCATCCATTTACATCGCCTAAACAAGAAGATAGAGCGTTGTTATCAACGAATCCTGCAGCAGTACGGGCCAATGCGTATGACCTAGTTATCAATGGGATGGAGATAGGTGGTGGCTCTATTCGTATCCATGAGCGGCAATTACAAGAGCAAGTGTTTAAAGTATTGGGATTTAGCCGAGAAGAAGCTAAACAGCAATTTGGGTTCTTGATGGAAGCTTTTGAATATGGCGCCCCCCCTCATGGTGGTATTGCCTTTGGTTTTGATCGGTTGTGCGCGCTATTAGGAGGTGAGGACTCCATCCGACCTTTTATTGCATTCCCTAAGAATAGTGCAGGACGCGATATGATGATGAAAGCTCCTTCTGCTATTTCAGCGGAACAAATAAAAGAGCTGGGTATATGTTTAGATAAACACTAGATCTTTTTGCATTTCTTTGTGATTGCAGGAGCTCACTCCTGCAACATTACATGCTTTTCCTTTGTAGTTGCAGGATTAACTTCTATCCCACAGGTCCATGCAACGATGAGCCCTAATGGGGTTGCCACCTTCCTGCGGGCGTGCAATGACAAATCCTCTACCATTACTCGTCCTCAGCTAGAGCTGAGCAATTTAGTGAGTAACCTGTATGAGGTTGCTATATCTATTTATTTCTTAAAATCCCTTCCATATATCAACTTATTTTTTAGATTGTGAGCCTACTTCATGTATTTCTCATGTTTTCAAGCAGTGATATATGCAGTATAGGTATAGAATAGATTAGTCAGTTTGTTTGTTTCATACATAAACATTAAATACTATGAAAAACTTAATTAGTTACCTAAAACGATCTATAACAGCAATACTTATTGCCATGATGGCTGTTAGTTGTGAGCTAGCCACCACTAGTAATGAAGTAAAATTAGCGTCACAGCGGATTTATTCAGGTTCTGTTATACCCCCCTCAGTAGATTATGAACTTATTAACCAAGCTGGCCAGGTAGTTAAGCCCCTTCTAGAACTTCTTCAACTATTTAATATAGAGCATACAGGAACCATAGAATCGGTTAACAAAGCGATGCAAACCCATTTTATTAGGAAGCCCGGCTCAGAACGATGGGATTTACAAGACACTGAATTAGATAAAGCAGTACATAATAAGGCTTTAGCATTATTCAAAGAAATGGGATTTATGGAAGAAACCCCTTATGCTCAAGTTAGTACTGATTATTTTCTATTATTTGGTGCTACCTTACCTGGAATGGAAAAAAGATTTAAAGACTTTTCAGAGCAGTATACTGCAGGAACGCTGCAATGTAAAAACATAGTTTTGTTAGGAGGGGTCAGGAAACTGCTTCCTAATGAGTTAAAGACTATTAAGAGTACACTAGGTACATCTTTTGGGGACTTCTTGAAAGATGAAAAGATAAACAAAACAGAAACAGACCTCACAGAGGCAGATGCTCTACGTTATCTCTGGTATACAAAAGCTAGTTTAGATTTAAAAAGTAAATTCCAAGAACCCCACAATTTAGTTTTTATTAATTCTACAGATATTACGCAAGGGGCCAATAACAGGCCCACCACGGGACCTACTATAGACACCTGGCTTACAGAATTTAAACCACTGCCAGGAAGCTGTCATGGTAATGTAGAAAAGCCCTATGGTATTCGCATGGAAAAAAATTTGAGATTATGCTTAGAAAAATACAGTGCTCAACTAAGTGATACGGCTGAAAAATTCTCTATAACTTGGAAAAGTCCAGCAGCTAACCCTGAATTATTGCTTAGTGTATATAAAGATGAGTTAGCCAAATGCTTTTATCAGGAATATGCCTTCAAGAAGCATTTAGCGAGTATACACCCCTAGGATACACCTATGGGGAAACTATACTGTACTTCTAAGTTGTGCTTATATCCAAGTACTACATACGATCAGGAACTACATACCTAATAAGTGCATAATGGTTCGGATGGTACGTGCCACAAGCGCAGAGAGCTGTATTCTCAATAACTTTACTTTAGCATCTAGCTCATGTAAGCAGGTGGCGGCAGCTACCCTTGTACTACACCCATCTTGCAGAATTTATCTATCCGTTCTTTTGTTCTTTGCGCAGAATCTATTTGATGCAATGCATCAATATGTCTGAGGATTTCTGCTTTAATAGTCATAGCCATCCCTTGGGGATTTCGATGGGCTCCTCCTAGCGGTTCCATAATAATATCATCAACAAGCCCTAGTTTACTCATGTCAGTTGCTGTTAACTTGAGCACATCTGCAGCTTGTTCTTTATAATCCCAGCTTTTCCATAATATAGAAGCACAAGACTCAGGAGAAATCACAGAGTACCAAGTGTTTTCTAGCATCAATATTCTATCTCCTACTGCTATTCCTAAAGCACCCCCAGAGGCTCCTTCTCCAATGATCATACAGATGATGGGGACTTGTATATCGAACATGTTTTGTATGTTTTTGGCAATAGCCTCTGCTTGCCCATGCTCTTCTGCTTCTAAACCTAGACTAGCCCCAGGCGTATCTATGAGCGTTACAATAGGCTTATTGAACTTTTCAGCTAATCGCATCAGTCTCAGGGCTTTCCTATAGCCTTCTGGGTTAGCCATACCAAAATTCCTGGCTTGTCGCTCTTTGGTAGTTCTACCTTTTTGATGCCCAATCATCATAACAGTCTGATTAGATAACTTGGCAAACCCACCTACAATAGCAGGATCATCTTTTCCTGTACGATCGCCATGTAAAGGTATAAACTCCTCAGCCATATAATTGATGTAATCGAGCGTATAAGGTCGGTCAGCATGCCTAGAAAGCTGAACTCTTTGCCAGGGAGTAAGGTTTTGGAAGGTCTCAGCTTGTAAGGTCTTGATTTCTTCTTCTAGCTTTTGTATCGACTGCATGAGCTTACTAGCTTTCTTCTGGGCAGCCTTTTCTTTCATGATAGCTAGCTTTTCTTCTAAAAGGGCAATGGGTTTCTCAAATTCTAAAAGCATAATTCTTGCAATTGATATATAATGAATGATACGTTATCTGATAACTCAGGTTGTTAGTTAAACAATCTATACAGCTTGGTAGTACCGAAGATACTCGACCCCACTCTTTATGACTGAAGTCGTCACTTTGCTCCGCAGTAACAACCCCGAAGGGCTCATCAACGTATAGGCCCATAAAAGAGGAGGTGATAATCCACTTAATCAGCAACCAAAATTATTACAAAGCTAAGGGTATTTGGAGTAGAACCTAATTCTTTGAAATTATCATTCGGGTATCAAAGTTTTATGATATCTTTGAGCCCATTACATGATAAATGGTCCGGTAGTTCAGTTTGGTTAGAATGCCTGCCTGTCACGCAGGAGGTCGCGGGTTCGAGTCCCGTCCGGACCGCTTTCATAAGCTCTCCAATAATATTTCCCTATCACCAACCCTGTGCCGTTATATCTATAGCTTCTTGACTAGTAGTGATGAGCTTGATTCCTTGGCTAACATCTGTCACATAGCCTATGAGGTGGATATCTGCATTTTCTGACAATTTAGGGAGATCAGCTTGGGCTATGGTAAATAGCAACTCATAGTCTTCTCCCCCATGTAAAGCACACAAAGTAGGGGATAAATGCAGCGCCTCGGCTGTTTGGTAGGTTTGTGGATGAATAGGTAGCTTATCCTCATGAATCGTTATTCCTATGGTAGATGCTTGACTGAGGTGCAATAATTCAGATCCCAATCCATTGGAGATATCAATCATGCTAGTAGGCAAGATGCCTAGTTGATTAAATAACTCTCTTATATCTGTGCGAGCTTCTGGCTTGAGCTGGCGCTCTATGATATATTGATAAGGCGTTAATTTGGGCTGCATGGCGGGATCTACTTCAAATACCTTTTTCTCCCGCATTAATATCTGTAAACCTATGTAAGCCGCACCTAGATTACCCGTTACGCAAACCAGGTCATGCAGCTTAGCACCTTTTCTGGGGCATAGTTTCTCTTTGGCTACCTTGCCAATGGCGGTGATGGAGATGACC
>CAZZEE010000005.1:0-10132 GCA_964652695.1 uncultured Cytophagales bacterium | reverse complement strand
GAAGTAGTATCCCCACCTATTAGATCAATGTGATAGCGTTTACAGGCTTGATGGATACCCTGGTAGATCTCTTGTAGTGCTTCTACTGTAAATTTATTGCTAATAGCAATGCTGACTGTTATCTGTTCGGTGGTGCCATTCATAGCTGTAATGTCGGCTATATTGGCTACTACAGCCTTGTAACCGATATGCTTCAAGGGGAAATAGGTGAGATCGAAGTGAACACCCTCCAGCAACATGTCTGTGCTAACCAGCGTATAAGCAGATCCTCCATCTAAGATAGCAGCATCGTCGCCAATACCATGGACTGTAGATGGGTGGTAATGCGTGTTAAATGATTGAGTGAGGGTATCGATCAGCTTAAACTTGCCTAAATTTTTTAGCTCAGTTGTTGGGATGGACATAGGATGTTGTGTGGTTTATGTAATACTATGAGTACGATGACTCAATAGGTAAGATAAGGGAGTGGAGAATATCGGAGTCGAACCGATGACCCTCTGCGTGCAAGGCAGATGCTCTGGCCAGCTGAGCTAATTCCCCAAATTGGTATGCTCCATCTAGTTTGTGCAATTACAAGCTAGAATAAGTCCAAAGATATTGACTAAATGGGATAAACCCAAAATTAGTATAATAAAAAAGGAGTGTCAAGGGGGGTAATTACTGCCACCGCCCTATACGGGAAGCTTATTTTCACGTAGTCTAGCTAGATGGTTGTAAAAGCTAATGACGGTATGAATGCCCTTCTCAAAAGTTATCAAGCTAAAGTGTTCATTGGGGGAATGAATCGCATCTGAATCCAGTCCAAATCCTAAGAGCACCACATCGGTACCTAATTGCTCCTTAAATTTAGTGATGATAGGAATACTTCCTCCTTCTTTAACAGATAGGGGCTGTTTCCCCCATACCTCTTCCAAAGCCTTTTGTGCAGCCTGAAAAGCCATAGCGTCTTCATTTAATACAACCGCCTTATATCCCTGCGAAGCTCGTTCAATTTCTAAACGAGTTCCTTGAGGAACCAAGGAAGTAAGATATTGACTTAAAGTTTCTATGACCTCGCTTGGGTCTTGATCAGGTACTAAACGCATAGTTATTTTGGCATGGGCTTGTGAGGGCAGTACTGTCTTGGTACCGGCGCCTGTATAGCCACCCCATATGCCATTGACATCTAAAGAAGGACGAATGCCCACCCGTTCTAAAGTAGTATACCCTTTTTCTCCAATAACTGTTTCTATTCCTAAAGCTTGCTGGTAAGCTTGTAGGTCAAAGGGAATCTTGTTGAACTCAGTCCTTTCAGCAGCTGTTAGGTTAACTACCTTGTCATAAAATCCAGGTATAGTAATATGTTGATTTTCATCATGTAATGCAGCTACCATTTGACAGAGTATATGGATAGGGTTGCCCACAGCACCCCCATATACCCCAGAATGTAAATCCCTATTAGGACCTGTGAGGGTTAATTCCAGGTGTGTAATGCCACGGAGGCCCGTAGTCAATGAAGGTTGGTCTATAGATAGGATAGTTGTATCGGAAACCAATATAACGTCCGCTTTCAATAAGGCATGATTGGCAGGGTCTTCCAGGAATTTAGAAATGGCTTTGGATCCTGTTTCTTCTTCGCCCTCTATGATAAACTTGATATTGCAGGTAAGAGATTTCAAGGCTACCATGGTCTCTAATGCTTTTACATGGATATACACTTGACCTTTATCGTCTGAAGCACCTCGCGCAAAGATATTATTATCTTGAATAGCTGGCTTAAATGGCTCTGAATGCCATAGTTCAAAAGGTTCAGCAGGTTGTACGTCATAATGTCCATACACTAAGACGGTAGGTAATTGTGGATCTACCATTTTATCCCCGTATACAAGGGGATTGCCTGTGGTTTCAATGATGTACGCTTGATCAGCTCCTGCAGCTAATAGTTGATCTTTAACAAATTGGGCTGCTTGTCGGATATCTGAACGATGGTCTGGTTGGGCGCTCACAGAAGGAATGCTTAAAAAAGAAATTAGTTCTTCTATAAAGCGACTTTTGTTGGTAGCTATATAAGTTGCTGTATTGTTATTGGGCATAATATGCTAGATTTATAAAATCCTCATAAAGAATTTTACAAGTTAGTATTTTTCTTAAAGTTTTAATGACCAAGGACCATAAAAGTATAATTACCACTTGATGGGCGCTAAGCCATGAGCTACTAAGTAATCATTTGTTTTGCTAAAATGATGATTCCCAAAGAAACCTCTATCGGCAGAATAAGGAGAAGGGTGGGGTGACTGCAGTACCAAATGTTTTTGTGTATCAATCAGCACTTCTTTTTGTCGGGCATAATTTCCCCACAACAGAAATACCAAGTTCTGTTTGTTATGAGATAAGATAGAGATGACAGCATCGGTAAAAGTTTCCCAGCCTTTATGTTGATGAGAGCCTGGTTGCCCAGCCCGCACAGTTAAAGTTGCGTTTAATAACAGAACACCTTGCTGGGCCCAGCGAGTTAGATCTCCATTAGCTGGCATGGGGTGCCCTAAGCCCCCTTTGATTTCTTTAAAGATATTGACCAAAGAAGGAGGTATAGCCACTTCTGGGCTGACGGAAAAACATAATCCATTGGCTTGGTTGGGTCCATGATAAGGGTCTTGACCTAAAATGACTACCTTGGTATCTTCAAACTTACATAGATCAAAAGCCCCGAAGATTTGCTTGGCAGGCGGATAAATGAGATACTGAACATATTCTTGTTTGACAAAGGTGACTAACTCTTTAAAATAAGGTTGATTAAATTCTTCTTCTAGATATGATTTCCAAGATGGATCTATATTGACCTGCATATACTGGTTCTTTATCAAATTTTAAAATTAACGACCGAGCTATCATACCCGCCAGGCGGGAACCCTATTGCCGCGGTCACTACCGTCACTGCGAAGCCGAAGGCTGTGGCAGTCCCTCACAATGACGGGGCTCATCGATGCGTGTAGGCATTGCAGAGTGGCAATAACCCCGTAAGGACTCATCGTTGTGAAGGCCTGTGGCGTATTTGGAAGATAAGCCAGTCAAACAACATTCCTATTAAACTAGTTTTAAAACTTCTGAGTGTAACAAGTATACAAGTATATATGAAATTTTGAAGTCGATAGTTCGATAAAAATATTGACATGAGTGCAACTTTTGCTAATTTCGTCCAGGTTATTTTAACGGGCCATTTACAAATTACAAATCCAATACGCATGAAGTTAAGAAATTATGAGACGGTGTTTGTGTTAACTCCCGTATTGACCAAGGAGCAAATTGAAAGCACTATCCAGAAATTCAGGAACTTTCTTCTAGAAAAAGGGGTTCAGATAGTACATGAAGAGGCCATCGGGTTGAAAAAACTAGCTTATCCTATTCAGCATAAGAATACAGGCATTTATCACCTGATAGAGTTTGAAGCTACGCCTGAGGCGATTATTGATTTAGAGATAGCCTATAGGCGAGATGAGAACATCGTACGGTTTTTAACATGTACATTGGATAAACATGGTGTTGAATATAACAAAAGAAAAAGAGAAGGCACCTTACATTCTACCAATTCTAAAAGAGTGGAGGTTGAACCCGAGTTTGAACTTAATCAGGAGCAGATAGCATGACCTTAATAAACGAGACCCTAGGTAAAAAGCATACCCAAAAAAAATACTGCAGATTTAAGAAGTTTGGCATCAAGTACATAGACTACAGGAATGCGGACTTTTTATTGAAGTTTTTAAATGAGCAAGGAAAGATCCTTCCACGTCGTCTTTCTGGGAACAGCCTTAAATATCAAAAAAAGTTAGCCCAAGCCGTGAAACGTGCTAGGCATTTGGCTTTTTTACCATATGTAGCTGATAATCTCAAGTAGCTAATAGCTTTATCAAGATGGAAATAATACTAAAAAAAGACTTTAAAGGACTAGGATATAAGAATGAGTTGGTCAAGGTAAAACCTGGTTATGCCAGAAACTACCTAATCCCTCAAGGTGTTGCATTGGTGGCTAATGAGACCAACAAAAAAATAGCCCTAGAAAATTCTAGGCAAATGGCTCATAAGATAGTTAAGCGCAAACAAGACGCAGAAGCTATAGCAGCAAGATTAAGTCAACTTACCATCCAAGTAAAGGTCAAAGCTGGAGAAACAGGAAAGATCTTCGGAGCGGTTACGCCTGTACAACTTGCAGAAGCATTGCAAGCACAAACTGGCTATGTAGCTGACCGCCGAGATATCAGCTTTGAAAAGGCAATCAAGACCTTAGGGGTACAAAAGGCTATTGTCAAATTGCACAAAGACGTGGTTGTGACCTTACAACTTAACGTAGGAGCGGAAGAATAAGGCTTATTCGTCACTCGGCTGGAGCCCGAGCTACTGCTTTTATGCGTAACTGTCATTGCGAAACCCAAAGAGCCATGGTAACCCCGTTATCGCAGTCACACTATACCTTTACTGCGAAGTCGAAGGCTGTGGCAGTCCCTTACAATGACGGAGCTCATTTTTGTAAGAATTTGCAGGGTTGTGAATAATCCAAAAATTAGGACTGGGTATGGTCGGTGAGGATTTATTATACAGGTGGTATGTGGGCTTAGGGAAACTCTACTGATTAACATAATATGTTATTAAGCGCCACTTTCTTCTCTCTCTTAGTAATCTCCATCATATTGGCCTGGGCAGGAATCAACTTCTACAAAAAACTAGGCTTACTTATCTTTGTAGCAACACTCATACTAGGTGTTGTGATACAACGAATTACCCCCATAGGTATATGCGTCATAGGCAGCTTAGCAGCTGTTATGTATTTATTACAATTCTCCAAACTACATGTAGTTTATAAGGTAAGCTTGCATCTACTTCTCTGTTCCCTTTTTATAGGTTTTTCTATGCACCTTATACCAGGTTTTCATAATTGGGAAGTTCTGGATGGCATCAAGTTACCGCCTCATTCCGTTCCTTATGTCATGTATCTCAATGTAGAGAAACCTGCTTATATCTTCTTTTTCATGTATTTCTATCAAAGGAAATCCATATTCAATTACAATTGGACTCGAATTCTCAGATGGTCTTTATTATCATTTCTAGTAATTTTGCCCTTGCTATTTCTAACTAATTGGATATTTGAACTCGTTACCTGGGATCCTAAATTTCCTGCCTACTCCATAACAGGGCTATGGATGATACGCATGTTATTAGATACTACATTGGGAGAAGAGATATTTTTTATGGGATATTTGCAACAACGAGCAACTACCTTGATAGGACGTTCTAAAGTGGCTGCTTGGGTAGCTTGTATCCTAATAGCTATGTTATTTGGAGCCATGCACTTACCAGCAGGATTACCGATGGCTATCATGGCTATGTGGGCAGGAATAGGCTATGGATTAGCTTACCTACAGACCAAGACGATAGAAGCTGCTACAATCACTCACTTTCTGGTGAACGTAGTGCATTTTTTATTCTTTTCTTACCCTATGCTGGGTACAGGTTCCTAAGGTCTTCAAGCTTGGTTTATCTGGTATGTAACTAGCTATTTATGGTTCATAGCATGCTCAAACATTTCGATAACAGCTTCGAGGGTTTCAATAATGACTTGGTGAATTTTTTGTCAACAGGATCCGATTTTTCTTTGGCTTCAGCTAACTGTTTTCGTACCAATATAAGAGGAGTTTGGCCATTTTTATCTTTTGCATTTATGTTAGCTCCGTATTGGACTAGTAATTTAATTATAAGCATAGAACCATAAATTGGCTTGACTGCTAAGTGTAAGGGAGTTTGCCCTTGATTATTTTTGGCTTCCATATTAGCTCCTTGGCTTAATAGCAACTCTGTAAGCTTAAGCCCCCAACTAGCCCCCAACTGTTATATTTAGTTGCTAGATGCAGTGGACTATTACCTTCGTCGGTTCTAGCTTCTATATTAGCCTTGTTATGGAGTAGTTGGACCAATACAGGTATCACTTGATTATCTTTATGGCTGTTAGCTACTGTTATATGTAAAGGAGTATATCCACCATAACTTTTTGTTTCTATATCAGCCCCGTATTCAAGTAGAAGTTCTAGTATCGGTCCATTTCCTGCTAAATGTAAGGGAGTATAGCCGCTTTCCTGCTTTGCTTCTAACTTAGCTCCTCGTTCTAGTAATAGTTTAACAACAGCTTCATGGCCTCCATAGTACCTGCAAGCTGCTTTATGTAAAGCTGTACATTCATCCATGTTTCTTATTTCTATATCAGCTCCTTTGTCTAATAAAAACTTGACTATATATTCCTGTCCTTTAGCAGCTGCCATGTGTAATGGAGTTATTTGGTCATAATAAATAGCTGTCATATCAGCCCCATGATTAACTAACAGCTGTACTATATAGGAATGGTTAATGCCTATTGCTACCTGTAAAGGAGTTTTCCATTCGTTGTCTCTAGCTTCTATATCTGCTTGATTATCAAGTAGTAACTTGACTATATCCGTATACCCTTTCAAAATTGCTAAATTCAGCCGCTTGTTTCCTGGATGGTCTGTAGCTTCTATATTAGCTTGTTGATCAATTAATAGGCGCACCATATCTATTCTTCCTAATTGTATGGCCTGGTGTAAAGCTGTGGCATTTGATTTATCCTTAGGATCTGGTCGACTCATGTTTGTCTTTTTATCAGCCTTAAGTTCCTGTAATACTGTTGCCAACCAAGAAAATCCATGTTCTTGAGCAGCCTCAATCATTTCTTGCGTAAACTGCGGCTTCTTGCTGGCTTTTGCCTCTTGAACTACTGAGTTAGATTTATTCTTTGGCTTTTGCCCATATGTAGGTTGTGGGTATAGGTTACCTAGCAATAAACCTATACATATCCATACATTTTTTGATGTATGTTGTCGGAGCATGATAAAAAGTCGTTTTAAATGCACAATAGACAAATTTAGTGAGATTACCCTACTTTTTATAAAAATAAAGTGGGAACTGTTATCCTGCACTTATAGCAAGTATACTATCTTAATTCCCTCAGCATTTGCACGGCTGTGCTGAGGGGGTCCCATAATTACACTTTATTTCCTCCAAGTAGCTATTTTTTTATAATCTTTGCTTGTCTGGGATAGATTGCTTAACTCTAGTTCCTATGTTCCCCCAAGCTGACGCGAAAGTTCCTCTTTCATGCTAGTGAAGAAAATAGGATAGATATAAGATGGAAAGCTTACAACTTAGAAGCTAAAGCTTGATGAATAACCGATCCATATCATAGGTATTTACCTGTGATATAGCCCATATATCTCTCCAGCTATCCTGTCAAAATCCTCCCCAAGAAACACAATCTTTTGTTTTAATCATGGAAGATCCAGATGCTCCTCGAGGTACTTGGGTTCATTGGATTGTATTTAATATTCCTGCTCACGTACGTGATATGCCGGAAGCAGTGCAATACTTGCTAGCAAGTACCAAGGTTGGGAAAAATAGCTGGGGCCATACAAACTATGGAGGCCCTTGTCCGCCTGGTCAAGAGCATCGTTATTTTTTTAACCTCTATGCCATGGATTGTTTCCTGGACTTGAACAATGGAGTCGGCTATGCAGATCTCCAAGAAGCTATGGATGGACATGTGTTGCACCATGCTCAGCTTGTTGGTAAGTATAAAAGGTAAAACGCCCTCATAGCACCAAGTTTAAAAACTAAGTATTATTTTGCAAGTAATTTAAATGCGCAATAGTATATCCATGAGACCACCTGCAAATCCATCTACAAGTAAGCTAGGGAGTTTTCCTATTTTCAATGTTATCTTTAGTACCATGTTAGCCCTATTTGTGATGGGTTTGTTTGGGCTGTTGATTATTCATGCGAATAAGCTCACTAAGACAGTGCAAGAAAATGTGACTGTTCAGGTATTTCTGAATAAGAATTTTACAGAAGATGATATGATTCGGATCGACCAGTTCTTAAGTCAGCAACCTTATATACTTCAACAACAGGGCATATCGCAACTTATTTTCATCTCCAAGCGGGAAGCCGCAGAAGCCTTTATCAAAGAAACGGGTGAGGATTTTATAGATATCTTACAAGACAACCCATTGAGGGATAGCTACGTTTTCCATGTAGAGCCTCATTTTCAGGATGCCAAAAACCTGCAGACCATTAAAAAGGAGATATCAGAAATACAAGGAGTATTTGAGGTATCGTACTTAGAAAATCTAGTAGCAACTATTAGCAAGAATGTTCGGCATATCAGTATGATTCTTATTTTCTTTACGGTGATTTTGCTGGTGGTCGTGATTATTTTAATCAACAATACTATTAAACTAGCTCTTTACTCACAGCGGTTTTTAATCAGGAGCATGAATCTAGTGGGAGCTACTGCTAGCTTTATACGGAATCCTTTTTTGGTGCGGGCTATTGTCATCGGATTATTAGCGGGTACCATGGCTGACTTATTGTTGCTTTCTTTATTGCACTATGCCAATCTGCAGATCGATTCGTTGCCTACCCTGCAACAGCCTGTGAAGATCTTTACACTCTTGGCGTTTATTCCCTTATTAGGGGCTTGTATTACTTGGGTAGGTACTTACCAAGCGGTGAATAAGTATCTATATTTATCCTTGGAAAATTTACATTAGGCTTGTTCAAATGGCACATGAGAGTCAAAAATGATAGTCTACTTTTTACAATTCTATGCAAACTAATACAAACACCGGGTCTGTCTTGTTGGTAAATAAACCTTTAGGCTGGACTTCTTTTGATGTTGTCAAAAAGCTTCGAAACGTTTTAAAAGTCAAAAAGATAGGCCATGCAGGTACACTAGATCCATTAGCTACCGGACTTTTAATTGTGTGTACAGGTCAACAGACTAAAACCATCAGCCAATATCAGGAGATGAAAAAAGTATATACAGGGCAGTTAGTCATCGGTAAGACTACCCCTTCCGTTGATCTAGAGACAGCGTTTGATAGTGATACCTCTTATAGTCATATTACAACCTCCAACATCCTGCAACTAGCCCAGACGTTTATAGGAGATATCCTGCAGGTCCCTCCAGTATATTCAGCTGTCAAAATAAATGGGACCAGAGCCTATCAAAAAGCTAGAAAAGGTGACCAGCCTACGTTACAGCCTAGGCAAGTAACCATAGAGGCTTTTACCATCACTTCAATGAATCTACCTGTGGTTAACTTTGAGGTTACCTGTAGCAAGGGCACTTACATTCGTAGTCTAGTAAGAGATATGGGAGAAAAGCTAGGTGTGGGCGCTTACTTGTCACAATTGTGCAGAACACAGATAGGTCCTTATACTTTGCAGGATGCGCTCGACATTACCACTCTGACAAATTCTAACGTGGTGTCAGGGGTTAGCTCCTGACGCTTAATTTTTGTGCCGGCGAATGCTTATACCAATCGTTAGCACTACCCATGCAATACCTTGTCCTACATAAAAAGCATCCATCGGGAAAGGTTTGTAGAAGTTCCATGCCAGCATGCCCACTAGTACACAAAAGCAAGAGATAGTAAAAAGTTGAGAGGTGATCCAATGTGGCTTGAAATAACTGATGATGAAAGGAGGGAAGAGACATGCTGCAAAACCACCTTTGAGCATGCGCCAGGCCATTTCAAAATTACCTTCATAGAATATAGCAATACAATAGGTGCATAGTCCTGTAATACAGGAGGCGATAAGATGCGATAAGGATTTTGATTTAAACCGAATGAGCTGGAGGTCATACGTTAATTTAGTGCTAGATACAAATAAAAAAGAGCTGAGCGTAGATAAGATAGTGGCTAGTATAGCACCTAGAAATAGCCCTTTCAATCCAACAGGTAGTATTCGCAGGCAATATTGCAAAGAAGCATCTAGTGGAGCTGCGTGAGGGAAATACGCTTTAGCATACAAGCCAATGAGGGTAGTGCATAGGTCAAATACAATCCAACAGCAGGTGGAAATAAGGATGCCTCGCACAGCCACGCGATCTGACGTTGCACTTAAGCAGATCTGGTAAAAAGTGGGGTTTAAGAAGGTAGTAGAGATAGCTATAAAAAACCATACCAGTGTATCTAAGGCGGAGAAACCACCGTAGACAGAAAAATGCTGGGGGGGACAGTGGGAAGTCAGGTAGCTAATACCTCCAAATTGGAGGAAAGAGACAATGACCACAGCCATGATTCCTAGA
>CAZZEE010000004.1:15735-23354 GCA_964652695.1 uncultured Cytophagales bacterium | reverse complement strand
TAAGTTATTAAAATTTAATCCTTAATCAAAGATTCTAAACAGTCTCTAAGACCATACACTGCAACTCTTGTCAAGGAGCTTGAAGAGCTTAAGCAATTGATGGAAAATTCTACCCCAGCAACAACAGAGAGAGTGATTAAACCAAATATCCAACTTATACAAGATAATAACAGTATTGTTCAGCAGCAGGCCCCCAGTTCTGTAACTAATGTTGGTCAGAGTATTTCCACGCCTCCCATTGAAAAAAGAGCTGTTCGTCCTAGTAAATATTATTTTGTAACTAATTCTAGAGTGGGGAATGTTAATAGAATCAAGCAAAGTATCAAAAGATTAAAAGAAAGTTTGGCTAAACTCACTTCTAATACATTAACTGATATACAACAGAAAGATATAAAATACATATTGAATAAAATACAGAAAGAACAGATTGAGCTAACAACACTATACCGTGAAATGAAAGCCAACATAAGTCACACAGGAGGGGACACACTTTTCCTACTGCAAGATACAAGTCAGCTCGACAAAACTAGCCAGGAGAAATTCCAGCAAGAAGCACAAATCATACAAAAGTTTATAGACAATGTAGAAAAAGCTAAACAACTTCTCCTAGAACTCAAAGCTGCCAAAGAGGATTTGTGTCAATCCTTAAGCAATAAAAAAGTATCTTTAGTAGATTATATACCCAATAACTACGAATCAAATTTTGAGAATGACTACAGTGACCAAGAGCTAGCCGAATACTTAAACAGTTGTGGAGAATCACCGTATATTAAGTTTAGAAAAGCTTTTGTTGAAGTAATGCATATGAGAGGTCAAGAAGCTTTCGCACGTATGATGCAAGGACTAGGACAACCAGTGCCTGTCAGCACACAAGATTTTTTTGAACTACTTCATCAAGTTCCACAGTTTGATGAGACTATATTCGCCCATAATCCTAAATTAAGGGAAGACATGGTTATTTTCGAACAAAGGGTCAAGTACATCTCACAAGTAGTTTTGAAGATTATCATCCAGTCAGCTCCCCAGCCATTAGGAAAGACTATACAGCTAACTTCTTTGCAAGAAATAAAGAAGAGGATATATAAGCTTACCCTAGCTATTGAGCAGAGGCTCAGAGAGCCTATCTTGTTGCTGGAGTATCCAAAAAACTGAATGACAATAGTAACTGAACTTACACCTAATAAACATTCAAAAATCTGTTAATACTATGAGCAACTTTACAAAACGGCTAATAGCCTTTGTTTTATTGTTAAGCCACGTACTAGTAAGCTGCCACTGGCAAGTAGGTGAGTGTGGTAGAGGAGAACCTGGCGAACCTAATGGATGTATAGCCCCCGGACAGTCACGCCATGGCAGTTATGTTGAAGATAGTCCTGGGGTGAGCTTAATGACGCCGGAAGGCTTTCTGGCAGCTTTTAAGAGAATTCACCAGATAGAAATTAAGCCTATTCAGTGGTATCCTTCCTATCAATCCTATTTACCACCGGATATCAATACAACTGGCACCTGTCTCTCCCCTATTATGCCTTTGCAGCCAAATTTGTTAAGTAGTTCACAATTATCAGTTATTCCGAAGCAGCGTCCTATTAATTTACACCTACCCCCCATCGCTCATTCTGATACTTCCCTTACCCAACAGTTTTTATCCTCTGGTGCTGCACGAGACTTGGTAGGTAGCCTGTGGAATCTAGGAAGAATCTTAACTAACTATTCAGCTCAAACAAGAGCAATAGAAAAATACCACGAAGAAGCTGCGGATAGAAAAATAGCAGAAATGCAGGCGCAAGCAGAGCAATCAAGGGGAGAGCAAGCAGCATCCTCTCGGAAATTTTCTATGCAAGAAACACAAAAAGAAGAGAAACGTAGGCTAGTAGCAAAAGAGCAAAAGGAAAAAGAGAAAAAAGACAGGGAAGCGCATTTACAAAAGTTGATAGAACGTCGGAAGGAAGTTGAGGCTGGGAGAACCAGAATTATAAAGCCAGAGAACCATTTTATAGCTAATTCTAGTACTGCCAATGTAAAAAGGACCCAGGAGTCCATTAATAAATTACGACAGCGGTTAACTACAAGTAGTGGAACAGCTGGCTTGACTAGTGAACAACAGGGAGATGTCAAATATATATTAGAGCGAATAGATAGGTTATCGAAAAAGTTAAAGGTTAACCTAGAAGATATTAAATACTTTATAGAGCACCCCAACCCATCTGTCAAGTATAATACTGAAACACTCAATTTGGCTACGCAGCTGTTACAAGACTTAAATAGGCAAAAGGAAGAGGTACGCCAACTTTTGTTTATGAAAGGGGTGGACTTAGATGATTATGTGGAAGCAAGAGAAGTAGAAACTCCTGAGGATGAGGGACAAGAATTATGTCGAGAACTAGAAGAAGCTATTAATGATCTTGCTGATGCGGTAGCATGGGTATCCTATATCCAACAGCAAATGCAGCAGTTTTTGGATGTTAAAAACACAATTAAAAACCAAGCCCAACGTGAGGAGATGCGTCAAAGCGCTACGCAACTAGCCACCCGCACAGCAGAAGTGATAGCTAAGCTCGAATCTCAGCAAAAAGCTACTAAAGAAGAATACTTTTCTGACACCAGTGCTTATACCTACCGCAGTATAGAGGAAGGTGTGCAAAAATGGAAGTTATTAGAAGGAGCTATTCATACATTGCAGGAATCGCTGGACTATTTTTGTGAGGAGTTTAATACTTGTCCTCAACCAGTAGCAGCATTGCCAGTTTTTACTATAGGGCAACTGAAGGTAGTGTTCAATGCGTTGATAGATTTATTGGTGCCTGGTAGTGAGATATTGAAAACTATGCTAGGAACCCGCCCTATACCCACTACACCAGAGTAATGGGCAGATCTAGCTTTATCAGTGGGTCTAGATTTTGTACCTTTGGGAAAGACGCTCAAGATATTTATAGGTCCTGTTAACTCTATCATCCACAATAAAGTCAAAGATTTTATTGTGAAGCTCTTGAGGAAGCAAGGGAAGAAGGTGGGTAAAATCCTTCAAGGTTCTAAATTATTTGGAAAGGTCGTTAAGAAGGCAACTGTACGTATAGGCAAGCATGGCAAAGCTATAGAAATATTTTTTCATGACGGAAGTAAAAAGGATATAAACCCTGTAAGAGTAAAAGAGTGGATTCCTAACCCTCATCCTAAAGCACCTCCGGGAACCTTACAAAAAGTTGAATTCAAAGATTTTTTACCAGGCAGTAAGGGCTACAAAAGAGCTCCAACGCAAGAAGAATTGGAAATTTTAAGAAAATTTTAAATTAATGAGTAATTTAAAAATAGATCAGGCAGTTCGGCTATTTGCAGAATTTATGAATAGTTCATGGACTACAGTTATTCCACTATTGGTAGAAAGACCTTATACAACAGATGAAGATGCTTTAAATGATTGGATAGAAGCTAATTGGGAGCTATTGGTAGAAAGGAAAGTGCTTCAAATAGACGAATATTTAGAACCATATGGAGAAGGTGCAGACTTTAATGCTCCAAGTAGTAGAATAACTGCGCCAGATGCTTTATCCACTTTTGGTGTAGAAGTCAACCAAGCAACAAAAGAAGGTGTCTATGATTGCCTTAATGACGAGCATTTTCAATTTGAGGGAGCAACATTTATGGAGTTAGTAGGGTTTAAAAAAGGATTCTACACGAAAGAGCCTATTTTTAAGTATGTCCTAATAAAAGATTCTACGAAAACAGAAAGGGTAGTTAGTATTGATGATGTCCGATTTCAATTGTATAAAATGGATAAACAGTAGAAGGTATTATCAATTATTATGATTGGGCAGACCTAGCTTTATCAGTGGGGCTAGATTTTGTACCTTTGGGAAAGACGCTCAAGATATTTATAGGTCCTGTTAACTCTATCATCCATAATAAAGTAAAGGATTTTATTATAAAGCTCTTGAAAAAGAGGGGAAAAGGGACAATTAAGTTATTAAATCAATTCAATAGTGTAGAAAGCTTGATTGAGAAAGCTGGCACGCTTACAAGAGTAAAAGCAGGTATGCAAGGATTTATTAAAGGAGATGGGCTAACCATATTTAATAACTTAATAAAGGATGCCACATTGCAAGCTAATGGAAGGTATTTATTAAAAGATGGTACACTGTTGAGTTATCATATATCAAAAAAGACGGGTCATTTTACAATTGATGTAACTAGTCCGATTAGTAAGGAACTTACTAAAATTAGATTTACGCAATGATGGAATATAAAGACCATATTACTTTTTATAAAAATTACTGGTTTTCATCAGCTGCTAGCTTAATTTCAGAATCAGAGTGGGGGGATTCACGAGCTGCTGAAGAATTTTTAGCTAAATATTGGTTATCTGGACAAGAATATCAACTTATATGGAAACCAATCCAGGATAGCATATTTATAAACCAAGCTGAACTCCCTAATTTGTTATTTGTCGAAAATTTTGAAGTTTTAATACTTAAAGGAGGATGTTTATTTATAGAAGAGGAGTTTATTCGATTACAAAGTATACTACAACATATAGGAGAAAAATATTTTGTTGTTATTCAAAACAAACAAGATTTTACATTAGGAGAGCCAGTGTTTAGAATGAAATTTCCTGCAACTATTTCATGGGATGAGTTAATAAGCGGAAACTATATCTCAGCAGTACTTTTAGAAATGAATTACAATGAATATTTTATTTTTGGGTTGAGTGGCAACTGGGCTAAGTATTCAGCAACTGAGTATATATTTCCCTTGGATATATATGGTTTTAAGCACGAGTATGCTAGCATTTTTAAAGAAAAGTTTAAGCAACCAAAAAATGGAGAAGAAGAAATAAAAAAATGGGTTCCTGCAACCTACAAAAGGCTCATAACATAAATAACAAGAACATACGCGATTTATCACTTTTCTATTTTCCAACCAAACCCATTCGAAATAAGCCATTCATGTTGTACATAAGCAATATGCAGAATAGATTAGCAGGAGCTCTTTTATTGCTTGGTTTCTCCTTTTCAGTGGCCTTAGCAAAGCCCGAGCGCAGACCTAAAAAAGGTATCCATTTTTAGATAATACGAAGGTAGCAATTGACCTAGGCATTGGCTTTCCTATTGTTTTTGTATTGCAAGATGCTGCGAATCAAGATATATCAATAAACAGTGAACCTGTTGACACAAGCTTTATTCCTAATATAAAACTTGGTGTGGTGAGTAGCTTTACTGTTTTGTTTAGTGACTACATGAAGGTAGGCCCTGAAATTGGTATATATTATGGCCCAAGTGTATTAAATATCAAGAGTCATGGGATAACGATATACGACCATTGTGTAAATTTCTCATGCTGCATTAGGTCGACCTTTGTGAGTACAGAGATACCTTCGGTAGCTGGTAATTTATCTATAGGATATGATATGACTGTATTTCTATCATCGAGCTACAAGCAACATAGAAATGATCAAGATCTACATGATTCATTTCTAGGTAATAAAGACTTATTTCAATTGCTTCCTGATTTACCTAGGGTATCGGGCGGTTTCGCTATGGGGTTTGGGCTAGAGTTGCCTAAAGGGATTTACCTTGTATTAAAGGTTAAATTACCGATGGAACTCTTTCTGGTAGATGATAGAATATCTAAGAAAAGGCATCAGAAACCACCACAATTGGATACCGACTTTATTATGATCAACAGAGCATTCACTTCCAATCTCCTAGAACTTGGTATAGGTATAGATGTGCTACCATGGTTTAAAAAATAAGTTAATCCATTTATCCACATAAATTTTAAGACTTTCTTGTTCATAAGCCCTTATATGAAAAAACTAGTTTTAGGTGGCATGTTCTTGTTTCTGCCTTTTTCTTTATATGCTGCTAACGATTCTACCAAAAAACTTCGTAAGCGACCTTATGAAAAAACATTTTTGATAGACCGGCATGGTTCTATGTATACTGGGGCATCTTTACTTTTATCTACGGAGTCATTTTTAATAGAAATAAGGGACTATCTCCTACCAGCAAAAAAACCGAATTTCTGGGCTAACTTTGGTGCGGGGCTAGTGGATTGTTATTTAACTATACAACTAACATCCCTTTATTATGAAATGTTTGGCTATGGTTTTAGAGTCAGAAGTCTAGGAGGAACTGTACAAAAATATCAGTGGGGATGGTTGGGTTTTGAAGCTATTTCTTCCAAGTTTTATCCTCATGCAGCATATGATATACCCCTACTTATAGATGCAGCGGGCTATGAAGCAAGTCAGGTGTTAATGCAGGAAATCGTCCTTAGTTCTTTAAAAAACAGTCCCTTGAATTCAAACGCGAACTTAATTTATACATTGAGCTATTTATCTAAGCTTGCCTTCATACTTAATGGCAATGGCGTATTAATTGGGATTTTCGGGGGAGATAATAGATCTTTGGATAGTAAGCAAGATTACCTTGGACATATAAATGCGAAGCACCAAGGAGCAGCAGATAAAATAAAGCTTTCTGATTTACAGCTGCCAGGTCTGATCTTAATTCCAGATGTTTTAATAGGTATCATGGCTTATTACTCACTCGATCAAGAAGCAAGAAAACAGCCTGGAACTAGCTTTTTTCAATGGAAGGACATAGCTTATAGACCGTTTCTCACTGCACAATTTACACCCTTTGGTATAGCCTATAGCATGCATAACTACCTTCGTCACCAAGAAAGAATATTTTTGCTCAGCTTCAACCTGGGTAAGTCGCCCTTTTATACTAGCTACTATGGCGGGCTAGGTGGTAAAACAGATGGGTTATGGAAGTATAAAAACTATGCGTTGGATCTAGCGGCTCACCTATGGTATCAGCCTAAGTTATTGCTACAAGCAACAGATGTGTCGGAAGACAAGAACTATGGGGGTGGTCTAGTAGGTATCTACAATAAGTTCAAAATTAATCCACATTTCTCTTTATATGGAGCTATGCTGTATAAGACAGCAGGCTATCTAGAGGGAATGGTAGCTCAAAAGGGGTTTATATGGCAAGCGGGAATAACAGTGAGCTATGCTATGGATGTAGAGCATTTTTATATGGAGTAGCTTTTGTACCACACTGGCGGGAAAGTTCTTCTTCGGTAACAGCTAAAAAAGCAGATCTAGTAGAAAAGCAGAAGTCTATACAGGTAGCAGTGCTAAAATTACCCCCAACTAGTCCGAAAGTTCTTCTTCCATACCAGTGTAATGAGTCCTCCTTGACCCCTTCACATAAAAAAGTAGCCTAGGATTTGTTAATATGTGAAAAACTTGCTAACTATGCACCTCAGTGTACCCTTTCTAGGTTTGGTCATATTTTGAGTCCTTCATGAATATACTTCTTGATGGAGTGGCAGGAAGTAATTCCTGCCACCACTAGTGGCTAATCTATTTTGTACAATAACTGATATTTATTAGATTTGCACTCCCCCTATTATTGGCGACATAGGCAGGTATGTAGTGAGTGTTTAGATCAACAACTTTTGTGGTGTCGAGAAAATTCCCGACACTTCCTTTAATACTTTAATAACATAGACGATGCGCGGGATCATTGGTAAAAAACTTGGTATGACGACACTGTACGATGAGGCAGGACGTAGTGTTCCTTGTACCATCATCAGTGGAGGTCCTTGTG
>CAZZEE010000004.1:13680-15725 GCA_964652695.1 uncultured Cytophagales bacterium | reverse complement strand
CGGATATGCGGCTGTCCAGCTGGGTTTTGATGAAAAAAAAGAAAAAAATACTACCAAGTCGCTCATGGGGCATTTCAGCAAGGCGCAAACCACACCCAAGAGGAAATTAGTAGAGTTCAGAGATTTTCTTGAGAATCTAGGAAAAGAAATTCAACTAGGAGATTTGATCCAATTGCAAGATATTCTTGCAGAAGGGGATTATGTAGGCGCCATTGGAACCAGTAAAGGAAAGGGATTTCAAGGTGTAGTTAAAAGACATGGATTTAGTGGGGTAGGTGGCAAGTCACACGGTCAACATAATAGAGAAAGAGCGCCAGGAGCTATTGGTGCCTCTTCATTTCCTTCTCGTGTTTTTAAAGGATTACGTATGGCAGGTAGAACAGGGGGAGAACGAGTAAAAATTATGAACCTGCGGGTCATGAAGCTTATACCAGAAAAGAACCTGGTGGTGGTGAGTGGTTCTGTGCCAGGTGCGAAAAATGGTTATATCATTTTAGAGAAATAATTATGGAATTGTCTGTATTACAACATACCGGAAAAGACACAGGTAGAAAAGTTACCCTTGCTAAGGAGATATTTGCAATCACTCCCAACGATCATGCGGTTTACCTGGATGTAAAGAATATCCAAGCCAACAAAAGACAGGGTACCCATAAGTCCAAAGAAAGAGGAGAGGTATCTGGATCTACTAGAAAGATCAAGAAACAAAAAGGAACCGGTACGGCACGGGCAGGGAGCATCAAGTCGCCTTTGTTTAAAGGAGGAGGACGTATATTTGGACCTAAGCCACGCGACTATGGTTTCAAGCTTAATAAAAAAATAAAGCAGTTAGCTAGAAAGTCTACCCTTACCTACAAAGCACAAGAAGGTAATATTACTGTATTGGAGGATTTTTCTTTTGCAGTTCCTAAAACCAAGACTTATGTAGACATGTTGCAGCACTTGCAACTAGGCGAGCAAAGAACTCTGCTTATCCTACCGGCGGTTGATAAGCATATCGTGTTAGCTAGTCGAAACATACCTCATGCAACCGTTACATTAGTAGACCAGCTCAACACGTACGATTTGTTACATGCCAAGAGATTACTAATCAGCGAAGCAGCCTTAGAAAAATTAACTCAAAATCTTAGCCAAGCAACAGCATGAGTATCTTACAAAAGCCACTAGTAACAGAGAAGGTAACCAAATTTAACGACCAGGGCGTATATGGTTTTATTGTGAGTAACAAAGCCAATAAGGTAGAGATCAAGAAAGAAGTAGAGAAGTTATATAGTGTTACCGTAGAGCAGGTGAATACCATGCGTTATGCAGGTAAGAAAAAAACAAGATCTACCAAATCAGGAGTCAATAAGGGTCAGCGAGCTTCTTATAAGAAAGCTTTGGTTACCTTAAAGTCCGGCAACATCATTGATTTCCATGAGAACATCTAGTGACTTAAGTATTAGATTTCTTTCGAAACCAAGTATTTTGTTTTCTGGGAAGGAAGAAATTTGCGAGCAACCGGAACGTCATTGCCAGGCCACGCAGTGGCCGTGGGAATCCAATCTAATTGAGTGTCAGGAATTAATTCCTGACACCACTGATGATTTTGAGCAAGTTTCTGACGCGCACAGGGAGCAAGAGATGAAGGTTGCAGAAGAAGTCCATTATAAACTAACACACCTATGGCAGTAAAGAAAATTAGACCCCTCACCCCAGGACAAAGGTTTAGAGTAGCGCCCGACTTTTCTATACTCACGAAGACAAAACCTGAACGGTCCCTTTTGTTGCCTGTTAAGAGCTCGGGAGGAAGGAACAACACAGGTAAGATGACCATGCGTTATATCGGCGGAGGTCACAAAAGACGCCTGCGGATCATAGATTTTAAAAGAAGGAAATACAATATCCCTGCTCTTGTGAATTCTATTGAGTACGATCCTATGCGCACTGCTTATATTGCTTTGTTGCATTATGTGGATGGAGAGAAGGCGTATATCATAGCACCTATTGGATTAAAGGTGGGCGATCGCGTACTTTCAGGCACGGCAATAGCGCCTGAAGTAGGT
>CAZZEE010000004.1:0-13670 GCA_964652695.1 uncultured Cytophagales bacterium | reverse complement strand
AAGTAGGTAATGCGATGCCGCTCAAGACCATGCCAACAGGTACTATTGTACATAACATCGAGTTACATCCTGGTAGGGGTGCTGCTATGGCTAGAAGTGCAGGTACTTACGCACAGCTATTGGCCAAAGAAGAAAAATATGTAACACTTAAGTTGCCTTCTGGTGAGATGCGGATGGTGTTGGGCGAATGTATGGCAACAGTAGGTACTGTATCTAATAGTGATCACAATAACATTGTGTTGGGTAAAGCAGGAAGGAGTCGTTGGTTAGGTATTCGACCTAGAACACGTGGTGTAGCGATGAACCCGGTAGACCACCCCATGGGAGGAGGAGAAGGAAAAGCATCAGGAGGACATCCAAGGTCTAGAAAGGGATTGTATGCGAAGGGTAAGAAAACAAGAAATAGAAACAAGTATTCTAAACAATATATCCTTAGTAAGAAGAAAAAATAATGGCTAGATCCATCAAAAAAGGACCTTATATAGCGCATCACCTACAAAAAAAAGTAGATGTGGCTAATGAATCAGGAGGCAAGGGTACGATCAAAACCTGGTCTAGAAGTTCTACGATTACACCTGATTTTATAGGACATACCCTGGCTGTCCATAATGGTAATAAGTTTATACCTGTGTTTGTCTCAGAAAATATGGTAGGTCATAAGCTAGGAGAGTTTTCTCCTACTAGAACCTTTAAAGGACATACCAAGAAAAGTAAAACCAAGAAATAATCATGGAGGCAGTAGCTAAATTAAGAAAATCACCCATATCACCTCGTAAGATGAGGCTTGTGGCTGACTTGATTAGAGGTGTTCAAGCAAACCAAGCATTGGCTATCTTAAAGAATGAGCCTAAGAAATGCGCTATCCACTTCGAAAAATTGCTGCTTGCTGCTATGGCGAGCTGGCAAAGCAAAAATCAAGATGTTTCCTTAGAGACAGCAGGATTATATATCAAGACTATATATGTAGACAGTGCAGGGATGTTGAAGCGACTCATGCCAGCTCCACAAGGGAGAGGTCATCGGATTAGAAAAAGATTTAACCATGTTACATTAGTAGTAGATCGTTTTGTAGCTCGTGAAAAGCCAGTCAGAAATACTGAGGGAACAGCAGAAAAGCCACTTCGTGAGAAGCCGGCCAAAAATACTGAGCGGACAGCGCAAGCTCAACCTAAGAAACAAGCAAAGATAACCAATGGGACAAAAAGTTAATCCAAATAGCCTACGGATAGGCTACATCAAAGGGTGGGAATCTAATTGGTTTTCACCTAAGAAAGGCTATGCCGATAAGCTCATAGAGGACCATCAAATCAGGACCTACTTGGGTGCGAGGATGGCTAAAGCCAACCTTTCTAAAGTTGTTATAGAAAGAACCCTCAAACGCGTTACAATCACTGTCCATAGCTCTAAGCCAGGGATGATCATTGGTAAAGGTGGAGCAGAAGTAGAGCGTATCAAGGAAGAGTTGCGTAAGCTAACAGAAAAAGAGGTACATGTAAACATCTCGGAAATCAAACGCCCTGAGCTAGATGCTAAGCTTGTAGCTGACTCCATAGCACAACAAATACAGGCGAGGGTTTCTTATAAAAGAGCTGTGAAACAATCCTTGGCTGCTACCATGCGGGTAGGTGCACAAGGTATCAAGATACAAGTGTCTGGTAGGCTAGGTGGTGTGGAGATAGCTAGAAGTGAACAGTTCAAAGAAGGAAGGATCCCCCTACATACCTTGCGTGCAGATATTGACTATGCATTCGGAGAAGCCCAAACAGTATATGGCAAGATAGGTATCAAAGTATGGATATTTAAAAACGAGGTTTACGAACGACCTGATCTATCTGCTAACGCAACGGTAGCTACTGCTGCTTCGGCAACTAACAAAGCCCCTCAAAAAGGTTCTTTTCAAAGAAGAGACCCCAGAGAGCAACGAGAGCCAAGAACAAAAAGTTAAGAGTGGTGTTGGGAATTTTTCCCGACACACCATTAGGACATTATAAATACAGGTTATCATGTTACAGCCTAAAAGAACGAAGTTTAGAAAAGTACAAAAAGGACGAGTCAAAGGACTGGCCTATCGAGGAAGCTCCTTGGCGTTTGGTACCTTTGGCGTTAAAGCCTTGGAACCTGTTTGGCTTACAGCTAGACAAATAGAGGCAGCCCGTATCGCTCTGACCCGTGCTATGAAACGACAAGGTCAGGTGTGGATTCGAGTTTTCCCAGATAAGCCTATCACCAAGAAACCTGCAGAGGTTCGAATGGGTAAAGGTAAAGGATCTCCCGAATATTGGGCAGCAGTAGTAAAGCCAGGTAAAATCTTATTTGAAATAGATGGAGTAGATAGAGCAGTAGCGCAAGAAGCCATGCGACTGGCCATCCATAAGCTACCTATCAAAGCCAAGTTTGTAGTCCATAAAGATTATATAAAATGAAATACGCAGAAATTAGCTCATTATCCGTAGAAGAAAGAAAAGAAAAGATAGAAATGGAAGGAGAACATCTAAGAAGACTTAGATTTGCACATGCTATTTCCCCTATCGAGAATCCGATGCAAATTAGAAATTCACGGCGGGTGATAGCGAGACTGAAAACTGCCCAAAATCAAAGTGTTAAAAATAAGTAATAGATATAGGCGTTCCAGGAGTTCGTCATTGCGAGGGACTGCCACAGCCGCGAGCGGCTTCGCACTGATAAGTGACCGTGGCAACCCCGTTAGGGCTCATCGTTGCATGGGCCTGTGGGATAGAAGATACACCTGAAATACACCTGAAATACACCAATGAACAATAGCCATGCTAAGAAAGCCTAGAAAAGAAAGAATAGGGAAGGTAATAAGCAATAAGAGTGATAAGACCATCACCGTACTAGTAGAGCGTAAGATCAAACACCCGCTATACGGTAAGTTTGTGAGAAGATCTAAAAAGCTGATGGCCCATGACGAAGGGAATATATGTAACGAGGGAGATCGTGTAAAAATCATGGAGACCAGACCTTTAAGTAAGAATAAGAGATGGAGATTAACAGAGATTCTTGAAAAAGCTAAATAATCATGATACAACAAGAAACTAAACTGACTGTTGCAGACAACAGTGGAGCCAAAGAAGTACAGTGTATCCGCGTATTAGGCGGTACAGGTAAACAATATGCCACCGTAGGTGATAGGATTGTTGTAAGCGTTAAATCCGCTAACCCTACTGGTAACATTAAGAAAGGTACAGTGTCCAAAGCAGTGGTAGTAAGAACCAGAAAAGAAGTACGTCGCAAGGATGGTTCCTACATACGTTTCGACGACAATGCAGCTGTCTTGTTACAAAATAATGACGAGCTCAGAGGTACGCGTATCTCTGGTCCTGTAGCACGAGAGTTGCGTGAAAAAGATTTTATGAAAGTAGTATCATTGGCCCCAGAAGTACTGTAAAACTATGCGTAATAGTAATAATAGATATCATCAAACAACAAAATTACACATCAAGAAGGGAGATACCGTTCGTGTGTTGTCAGGCAATGACCGCAAAAAAGAAGGCGTGGTATTGAAAGTCTATCCTCAAACCTATAGGGCTGTGGTAGAAGGTGTGCATATTGTCTCCAAACACAAAAAACCTACTGCTAAAAATCCACAAGGTAGTATCGCCAAAGTAGAAGCTCCCGTTCATGTGAGTAACCTTATGTTGGTCAATCCTACTACAGGAAAGCCAACACGCATAGGTAGAAAAATAAACGACGCAGGGAAATTACAAAGGTATTCTAAAACAACAGGTGAATTTATATAAGCTATGGCTATACCAAGATTACAACAAAAATATTTTCAGGAAGTCGTTCCTGGTCTGCAAAAGCAAATGCAGTTTACATCTCCTATGCAGGTTCCTCGTATAGAGAAAATATGCTTGAACCAAGGCGTTGGATCAGCTGTACAAGATAAAAAGCTGATAGACATAGCTATTGATGAGATGGGCACTATTACAGGGCAAAAGGCAGTTCCTACCAAATCTAGAAAGGCTATCTCTAACTTCAAGCTCAGAGAGGGGATGCCTATTGGGGTTACCGTTACCCTACGAGGTAAAAGAATGTATGAGTTTTTAGATCGACTCATCACCGTGGCCCTGCCGCGCGTTAGGGACTTTAGAGGGGTGAATGACAAAGGATTTGATGGAAGAGGGAATTATACACTAGGGATCAAGGAGCAAATCATTTTCCCTGAAATTAGTATTGATAAAGTGACTAAGTTAATGGGTATGAGTATTACCTTTGTGACTAACACTGAAAATGACCAAGAGGCGTATGCCTTACTCAAGTCAATGGGCATACCTTTTAAAGGATAAGACAACATAAATGGCTAAAGAATCAGTAAAAGCGCGTAATAGAAAGCGACAATATTTAGTAGATAGGTATGCTGCCAAAAGAGCTAAGCTCAAAGAGAGTGGAGATTACTTGGCTTTGGATAAGCTACCTAAAAATGCATCACCTGTGCGATTACGCAATAGGTGCAAAATAACAGGCAGAGGCAGAGGATATATGCGTAAGTTTGGTGTATCTAGAATTGTATTTAGAGAGTGGGCTGCACAGGGTAAAATACCTGGCGTTACAAAAGCAAGTTGGTAAATGAATGTGTCGAAAGGTATCTCTTGACATCACTAGCACAAGCGGGTTGCCCCGGACACTTCGTGCCCTCGCAATGAAGACTTGTGCTAGCTGGAAGAATCACTTCCAGTACCATCGCCGCGAAGGCGGGGATTTAGTAGAAAGTTTAAGAAGTGTCGGGAGTAATCCCAACACCCCGGAAAGTATACAGAAAAAAGATGTATTGGTAGGAAGCTCCCGATACCACAGAAAAAAGTAAAATCTTATGATTACAGATCCTATAGCAGATTATCTAACCAGGCTCAGAAACGCTATCAGTGCCAAGCATAAAATAGTAGAGATACCTGCCTCCAATCTTAAAAAAGAGATAACCAAGGTGTTACATGACAAAGGTTATATCAAGCAGTATACATTCGAGGATCAATCTCATCAACAAGGTTCTATTAAAATAGGACTGAAGTACAATCTAGATACCAAGACTTCCCCTATTACCAAGCTAGAAAGAGTAAGTAAGCCGGGACTGAGGGAATATGTAGGTGCGGACGAACTGCCAACCGTCTTGAATGGTTTAGGTATTGCCATCCTATCTACTTCTAAGGGAATTCTTAGCGATAAAGAAGCTAGGCAACTACATGTGGGAGGAGAGATACTTTGTTATGTCTATTAGTAACGATCAATAAGCTATGTCAAGAATAGGAAAATTGCCCATTAAGTTGCCTAAAGGAATTACTATCAAAGGGCCTGAAGATAATATCATTCACGTAAAAGGTCCCAAAGGGGAGCTATCTCAATACATTGATCCTGCTATCACAGTTACCATCGAAGAGGATGAATTGACTGTACACAGGAGGACTAACCAAAAAAGGCATAAGTCTTTGCATGGTTTATATAGAGTACTTATCAACAACATGATTACCGGTGTAAGTATAGGCTTTACCAGAAGCTTAGAGTTGGTAGGTGTGGGTTACAAGGCTAACGTGCAGGGTAATACCTTGGACTTAGATCTTGGTTATGCTCATAAAATTTATTTTACCATTCCGTCTGAGATTAAAGTGCAAGCAGAGACAGCGAAAAGTAAGAACCCACTAGTTCACCTAGAGGGTATCGATAAACAGTTACTAGGCCAAGTGGCTGCCAAACTGAAATCTTTAAGGAAAGTCGAGCCTTACAAAGGGAAAGGTATTCGTTACCTAGGAGAGCAGGTTAGACATAAGGAAGGTAAAACAGCGTCTAAATAGTGTTCACATAGCTAGCAAGAAATGCCGATGAATAACATAAAAACTAAAAGAAGATTAAAGATTAGAATGCGTATCAGAAAGCGCATTCAAGGTACTTCAGACAGACCTAGGCTTTCAGTTTATAAAAGTAACACCACTACCTATGCTCAGTTGATCAATGATGAGCAAGGCCGCACAATAGTTGCAAGTTCTTCTAAAGTAATAGCTTTAACAGGTAAGCCTGTAGAGAAAGCTAGGATGGTAGGAGAAGAGATAGCCAAGCAAGCAATGGGACAAGGTATTGAAGAGATTGTCTTTGATCGTTCTGGCTATATATATCATGGACGTGTAAAGGCGGTAGCAGATGGAGCTAGAGCACAAGGACTTAAATTTTAGTAGATATGGCACAACTGAAAAAGATGATTAAACCAAGCGAATTGAACCTAACAGAAAAGGTTGTCGCTATCAATAGGGTAACCAAAGTAGTGGAAGGAGGTAGGACTTTTAGTTTTTCAGCCGTCATTGTGGTAGGTGATGGTAAAGGGGTGGTAGGACACGGACTTGGTAAAGCAAAAGAGGTGACCAGTGCTATTGCCAAAGGTATAGAGAGTGCTAAAAAGAACCTCATCAAGGTTCCTATCTTAAAAGGAACCGTACCTCACCAAGCTATAGGTAAATTTGGAGGAGGTTCTGTATTGATAAAGCCAGCTACACCTGGTACAGGTATTAAAGCGGGAGGAGGTGCTCGAGTAGTTTTGGAGTGTGCAGGCATTAATAATGTGCTTTCTAAATGTAAGGGATCTTCTAATCCTCACAACAGCGTGAAAGCAACATTCCAAGCTTTATCTCAGATGCGCGACCCTGTAACCATAGCTGCACAGAGAGGGATTAGCTTAGAGAAAGTATTTAATGGATAAATATGGCAAAAGTTAGAATTACCCAAGTAAGAAGCCTTATCGGCTATCCACATAAACAGCGATTGACCCTCAAAGCTCTAAGGCTCGGTAAGATTAATAGCAGCGTTGAGCTAGAATTTACACCACAAATCCAAGGGATGGTTCGTCAGGTAAGCCACTTAGTTACTACAGAAAATATATAATCATGGAATTAAATACACTAAAGCCGGCAAAAAACTCCATTAAAGCATCCAAACGGGTAGGTAGGGGGCAAGGTTCTGGAAAAGGAGGAACATCTACCAGAGGAAACAATGGGGCTAAGTCACGTTCTGGCTACAAATCAAAAGCAGGATTTGAGGGCGGCCAAATGCCTTTACAACGTAGGCTTCCTATCGTAGGATTTAAAAGCCCGAATAGGGTTGCCTATAAGCCTATCAACCTAGATACTTTACAACAGCTAGCTGATAAAGCACAAGTAACCGTTATTAATCCAGAAGTATTACATCAACATGGATTGCTAAGCAAGCATGTTAAATGTAAAATATTGGGTAATGGAGCTTTGACAGCAAAACTAGAAATCACAGCTCATGCATTTTCAGCTTCCGCTACAGCTGCCATAGAAAAAGTAGGCGGAAAGGTAAATACCTTACAGGCATATGCGTAAATTTTTTACTACTCTTAAAAGAATATTTACTATACCCGAGTTGAGGGATCGGATACTCACCACCATGGGTTTAATCCTCATCTTCAGACTAGGGGCTTTTATTGTTCTGCCAGGTATTGATGCAACCAAGGTAACAGGTAAGGCTACCGGTATCCTGGGCTTGCTAGATATTTTTTTAGGAGGTGCTTTTAGTAATGTCTCTATCTTTGGACTAGGTGTGATGCCTTACATCTCTGCCTCCATCGCTGTGCAGCTACTAACCATAGCTGTTCCTTATTTTCAGAAGATCCAAAGGGATGGGCAATCTGGCAGAAAGACATTGGGTAAGATCACCAAAGTACTGACGCTAGTCATTGCGGTCATTCAATCAGCTAGTTACCTAGCTGCCACTGTTTCTGATCAACTCTTGTTGATCAATAAGCCTTTGTTTTTTGCTGTCTCACTCTTTGTCCTTCCAGCAGGTACCATGGCTTGCGTATGGATAGGAGATCGAATTACCGATAAAGGGATAGGCAACGGAGTCTCCATGCTGATCATGATTGGTATTGTCTCTTCTTTGCCAGGTGCATTATTTGAAGAGTTATCTTTACGCGGTTCCAGGGGAATCTTGATATTTATTGCCGAGCTCCTCGTCTTGTTCTTGATTGTGGTGGCTGTGGTGATGTTCACCCAGGCTGTCCGAAGAATACCCCTTCAATATGCCAAGCAGATGGTTGGGGGTAGCGTTTACAGTGGACAAAGACAATATCTACCTATTAAGCTCAACAGCTCTGGCGTGATGCCCATCATCTTTGCGCAAGTGCTGATGTTTATTCCAGCCTTGGTGATGAACCTATTTGCAGGTAAAAGTGAAAAAGTGGCTACTATATCTAAGATCTTTGGTGACTTCACGACCTGGCAATACAACCTGGTATTTTCACTGCTCATTATTGCCTTTACTTATTTCTATACCGCTGTCAGTATTAACCCTATGCAGATAGCTGATGATATGAAGCGTAACACAAGCTTTATCCCAGGTATCAAGCCAGGTAAGCCAACCGCCAACTTTCTAGATGATATTTTAAGTAAAATAACCCTACCTGGGTCATTTTTTTTGGCCATCATTGCTATTTTGCCAGGACTGGCGTATGCAGCGGGGTTAAGTAAGTCTTTTAGCCGATTTTTTGGAGGTACTTCATTAATCATCATGGTAGGCGTAGTGTTGGATAGCTTACAGCAGATAGAGAGTTACCTACTGATGCATCATTATGATCATATGATGGATTCAGGCAGAGTGCAAGGAAGGTCCCAACTATAAGTGGGCATGATTTTTTTAAAGACGGAAGAGGATATAGCCCTTATGCGGCAAAGTGCACTGATCCTGTCACAAGCCTTAGGCGTCATCGGTCAAGCTATTAAGCCTGGAGTGACAACGAAGGGATTAGATAAATTGGCAGAGACCTATATTGGTGACCAAGGAGGTGTTCCTTCCTTTAAAGGATACGATGGGTTCCCTGCTTCTTTATGTATATCAGTGAATGAAGTGGTTGTGCATGGCTTCCCAGGTCCATATGTTTTGCGAGAAGGAGATATTGTTTCTGTAGATGCGGGCGTCTTTTATAAAGGCTTCCACACCGACTCGGCGTATACCTTCCCGGTAGGGGAGATAAAGAAAGAAGCCCAAGAACTTCTGAAAGTTACAAAAGAAGCATTATATTTGGGGATTGCACAGGCAGTAGTAGGCAAGCGAGTGGGAGACATCGGGGCAGTAGTAGAAGAACATGTCTTGCGGCATGGCTTTTCAGTCGTTAAAGACCTAGCAGGGCATGGAGTTGGTCAGTTTTTGCACGAGGACCCGCAGGTGCTGAATTATGGAAAACGAGGAGCAGGTGTTCAGGTTAAAAAAGGGATGGTCTTGGCCATAGAACCAATGATTAACCAAGGGAAGTCTGCTGTGAGGTTTTCCAGAGACGGGTGGACAGTGACGACAGCGGATCAGAAGCTTTCAGCACACTTTGAACATACCGTGGCAGTAGGCGAACAACATCCTGAGATATTAACAACTTATCGTTATATAGAAGAAGGTTTAAAGAATTAATATGGCCAAAACACCTCCCATAGAGCAAGATGGTCTGGTTGAAGTAGCGCTTCCTAATGCGGAATTTAAAGTACGGTTAGCTAATGGACACTTAGTCAGAGCACATATCTCTGGTAGGATGCGCAAGTTTTATATCAACATATTGCCAGGGGATAAAGTAAAGTTGGAATTGACTCCTTATGATTTAACAAAAGGACGCATTGTCCAAAGATATAAAGTCAACCAAACATAGGAGTGTCAGGAATTCGTCATTGCGAGCCACATAGTGGCGTGGCAATCAAAGAGCCGTGGCAAAGGGGCGTGGCAAAATTCCTCACACCACATAGAAAAGAAAAAAATGAAAATAAAGTCATCTATCAAGAAACGTAGTATTGATTGCCAAATAGTTCGTAGAAAAGGTGTACTCTACGTTATTAATAAAAAGAACCCACGATTTAAACAAAGACAAGGATAAATATGGCTCGAATATTAGGTGTAGATATTCCAGATAACAAACGAGGCGAAATAGCCCTTACCTACATTTTTGGTATCGGTCGTAGTTTGGCTAATCGTATTTTAGAAGCTGCAGGCATCGATAAGGATAAGCGTGTTGCTAACTGGACTGATGCGGAATCTCAAAAGATTCGTAACTTTATCAATGAGCATTATAAGATAGAAGGTGAATTGAAGTCAGAGATACGTCTCAACATCAAAAGGCTGGTAGATGTAGGTTGTTATAGAGGTAGAAGACACGTACTAGGACTTCCTGTAAGAGGACAACATACCAAGAATAACGCCAGAACCAGAAAAGGAAAACGTAAGACAGTGGCTAACAAGAAAAAGGCCGCTAAGAAATAGGTAATCTATTGATAGCATATTTGTAAAGAATTATGGCAATATCCCCCAAAGAAAAAACCAAAAAAAGAGTTGTTAGCATAGGTAAAGCAGGCCAAGCGCATATCAAAGCCACCTACAACAACATCCTTATTTCTATGACCAATGAAACTGGGCAAGTAATATCCTGGTCATCTGCTGGGAAAATGGGATTTAAAGGTTCTAAGAAAAATACCCCTTATGCAGCACAGGTATCTGCAGGAGATTGTGCGAAGGTAGCCCATGATCTGGGTCTTAGAACTGTACAAGTTTACGTGAAAGGTGCGGGCGTAGGTAGAGAAGCTGCTATTCGAACCATTCAAGATGCTGGTATCGAAATTACTAGTATCCAGGATGTTACACCTGTTCCTCATAACGGATGCCGACCTCCTAAACGTAGACGTCCATAACACTTAAATTAAATTGTAACTATGGCAAGATATACAGGTCCTAAAGCTAGAATCTCTAGAAAATATAATGAACCCATATTTGGAGCTAGCAAAGCACTTCAAAAGAAAAATTATGCTCCAGGGCAACATGGCAGAACACGTAGAAAAAAATCTGAATACGCTATCCAGCTCATGGAAAAAGGGAAAGCTAAATACATTTATGGTGTATTAGAGACCCAATTTGCAAACCTTTTTCATAAGGCAGCTAAAAAGAAAGGAATTACAGGTGAGCTATTGCTTCAATATTTAGAGACACGATTAGACAATGTGACTTATCGACTAGGTATAGCACCTACTCGAAGAGCTGCCAGACAATTGGTGTCTCATAAACATATACTTGTTAATGAGAAGGTGGTCAACATAGCGTCTTATGCTTTAAAAGTGGGCGATATGATAGGACTTAGTGAAAAAGCGAAAGTCTCCAAAGCTCTTACTGAACGTATATCTACCCAGGCTTATAGTAAGAATAACTGGTTAGAATGGGATAGCAAAAAGATGATTGGCAAAGTGATTGCCTTGCCAGCTAGGGAGGAAATCTCTGAAAAAATTAATGAGCAAAGTATTGTTGAGCTTTACTCTAAGTAATAAAGTGGTGCCAAGGTAGTATTCGGGAGCTACTCTCGATGCTATAAGGAAGGGATAGTTCTTAGAAAATAATTCCAGGATTATCTTCTATCCCACAGGCCTATGAAACGATGAGGCCTGATGGGGTTGTGAGGCCACATAGTGGCCTCACAATGATGTCCTCTGGCACATTTAATTATCACTTGGATTGAGCCTGAGCGACTGCTTTTGGAGAAGAATTGTGGTGCAGAAAGTTTGTCATTGTGCGTTACTGCGAGATTCGCAGGGGCGTGGTAGTCTGTAGGATGATTGTGGCAATCCCCAGGCTCCAATATTATTAGGATCATTTATAAACTGAAATCGAAATACCATGTCATCAATAGCCTTTCAAATACCTGGGAAAATATCTGTTAAACATGCAGATGAATTTCATGGTATCTTTACCTTTAAACCTCTTGAAAGAGGTTATGGCGTAACGATAGGTAATGCCTTACGCAGAGTGATGCTTTCTTCTTTAGAAGGGTATGCTATCACCTCTATTAAAATACCTGGCATATACCACGAGTTTTCTACTATAGAAGGAGTGACAGAAGATTTGGTAGAAATCATCCTCAACCTTAAACAAATCAGGTTTAAGAAAATAGGCGAAGGTACGGAAAACAAGCTCTTTATTTCCGTCAATAACAAAAAGGTCTTAACGGCAGGTGACTTTGCTAAGTTTACTACAAACTTCGAGATCACTAATCCAGACTTGGTTATTTGCCACATAGATGATGCTGTAAGATTTGAGCTAGAAGTCACTATCGAAAAAGGACGTGGTTATGTACCAGCCAATGAAAATAAGCCAGATACACAGGTCAAAGGAGTGATCCCTATAGACTCCATCTACACGCCCATCAAGAACATTAAATACCATGTGGAAAATACACGTGTAGGCCAAAAGATCGACTACGAATCTTTGATCCTTTCTGTGGAAACAGATGGTACTATTCACCCGCAAGCTGCTATTGAACAAGCTGCAGATATTATGATGAGGCATTTTGCTTTACTCATCGACAAAAGTAAAATCGTAGAAACCAAAGACCTGGAAGAGATGGATGTCTTGGACGAATCAACGCTTCAAATGCGTAAATTACTTAAGACTCCGTTAAGCGAGATGGGACTTTCTGTCAGGGCTTTTAATTGCCTCAAAGCAGCTGACATTAAAACGTTGAGCGACCTTGTACAGCTGAAAGTATCTGATATGTCTCAATTTAGGAATTTCGGTAAGAAATCTTTAAAAGAATTGCAGGATTTAGTAGTCAGCAAGAATTTGTCCTTCGGTATGGACTTGTCGGCTTATAATCTTAATGAGCAATAAACAGCTTTGGCACAAGCGGGGGCCCTTGCGCCATTAAGGGGGTAAGGGAAGAATTCAGTAAATACTTCAAGTTTATATAGGTTATAAGAAGCAATAAGTTTATTTGATCAGCTATGAGACACGGTAAAAAATTTAATCACCTGAGCAGGCGTACAGGCCACCGAAAGGCCCTCTTAACTAACCAGGCTAAGTCGTTGCTTGAACACAAGCGTATCTTTACTACGGTAGCCAAGGCAAAAGCACTTCGACAATTTATAGAGCCTATCATCACAAAAGCCAAACAAGACTCTACACATGCTAGAAGGATTGTATTTTCCTATTTTCAAGATAAAGAGCCTGTGAAAATACTCTTTAATGAAGTAGCTCCTAAGATAGGTGATAGACCAGGGGGCTATACACGAATTATTAAGATGGGGAATCGATTGGGAGATAATGCAGAGACCTGCATGATCGAGTTAGTAGACTATAATGATACTTACCAAGCCAAAGAAGCTACTTCTAAACAACCTAAATCAAAAACAAGGAGAGGAAAAAGTAAGCCAAAAGCTGAATTAGAGACTACACCTGCTACTAGTAGTATAGCTACTTCCAGTACTGTTGAGCAGCAAGCAGCAAGCCCCAAAGAGACGACGGAAGTTACTGAACCTAAGACAATTTCTGAGGAAGTACCTACTGAGGAGAAGTAAAAGAGAGTAAAATAAGTTTACTCTCTCATCGCCACTTCACTGCGAGCCCCAAAGGGCCGTTAACCCCAATAGTTACGATACATGGTCGTCACTCGGCTGGAGCCGAGCGACTCTGAGTAGGTAAGAGCAATTTTCCGAAATAATCCCGAAGTCACCTCCCATTCAAGTTTGCTACTTCTTCTCCTTAAGAAAGTCCCTTTTTGTTGGTGCCTTTTTGCTTTCAGGATTCTTAGACTTTTTTAAAATATCTGCTGAATCTACCTACGTAGTTACTCCTTAAAAAGTGAGTTAGGACTAGTTTTAGGAGGGTTTTTCCTTTTTTATGCTAGTCAACTT
>CAZZEE010000003.1:0-23754 GCA_964652695.1 uncultured Cytophagales bacterium | reverse complement strand
ATAGTAATCCTTTTAAACAGAACATGAATAAAAAAACCAGAAAAAATAGCTCTCCAAAAAGGCCACATAGCACTCTGATCTACTTTCTTGATAGCCTGCCAGTTCTTGTATTGCCAATACTCAAAGTACCAAGAGAAGGTTAATATATTCATGATAACAAAACGGACAAGAGATACCTCAAAGTATTTATTAGGGGAGTGGATATGAATGTTTAAGTTTATTGGAGTCTGTGCCAGCTTAGCACTATAAAAATTGATAAGTCGCTGAATCGGCCAAAATAACAAGTCGGAAATTAGCCATAAACATAGAAACAAACTGACATTCTTAAGCGATGCTCCATGTTTTTCTATGAGCCTCTCAACAACATAAGAAACTATGCCTAAGACAATAATTAACGTAGCAAATAGGCTATATCGAACCTCGGCTTTATAACCTTGTTGCTTGGTAGATTGATAAATTTTCTTGAACAGTGTGTGTACATAAAACCAACGAAATAGGGAACGCCAAAAAGGAAAAATATCTCTTCGCTCTGAGGTTCTGATAGCATCCCAGTTCTCATAATACCAGTAAAACCTATAGACATTCAACGTCAATAGGTTCAATAAAAATAACTTGATAAAAGATTTGTGCTGCAAATAGCCAACAATAGGCGTTTGCTCTTGATTAAGTACTGATGTTGCACTGTGCGATTCAGCAGCCGCTAGGCCCTGATGACTAGTGTCGTGATTCATATTGCAAAAATTTTGAGGAGATCTAGATTGCCACGCCCCTTCGAGCCTCGCAGTGATAGGGGTTCGCAATAACGAATTCCTGATGTCATGGTAGAAAAAGATATCTATTGACACTTTAATGGTGGAGTCGGAGGGAATCGAACCCTCGTCCGAGCAAGCAAAAACAATGGTTTCTACATGCTTAGTAACTATCTATTGTCGGGATGCTCCTAGGTTAGTTACAGACCTTAGAACAACCTTATACGCAATTAGTTTCACTATAGCAGCACGTAACCTGCTATAGCTATTCCTACTAGATGATGCCTCTATGCCAAACCCTGTAGAACAGAGAGTTTAGCGAGACAGCTGGTACCTAATTATTAACTAGGCAGCAACTTGTAATTGGCTATTGCCGATTATATATAACGAAAGTTTGTTGGGAGAGGTACTACTTACAACACCTCGCATGCTTACACTGCATCTGAACTTACCGTCAAATCCAGTCGACCCCATGATTTCAAAGAACGAAGGCGTGTGAGAAATAGCTCTTCACAACACTCATACAAATATAGGTGAGAAGCAATAAGAATGCAAAGGGAGAAGTTAGGCTAGAAAGTATTCCTTGGCCTATCATTCATCCCACTATTCTTATTCTTTTAATTAATGCTGCTTTTGAATGTTTTTTAAAATAGCTAATTGCGCATCTATAACACCATTGACACTCGATATGGTTTCTTCTAATACTGCACAGACTGCATTCAATCCACTCTTCGCTGCTGAAGGATGCTTCTGAACCATTTGTTCATACACTGGCCTCAACTGATCAGGCAATTTATTAGGATCTAGAGGTTTATTAAGCATTTGCTCTATTTCTTGAACTTTTTCTAGATTAAAAAACCCTGAACCCAAAAACTCATTAACCTCATCCATGCTTATACCAGCGGATTCAAGATCTATGGATTCAAGGAATGCATCAAGTAGCTTTCTTAAAGGGGACTGTTGCGACGAACCAGTTACATCCTCTTGCTGAATTTTTTGTAGGGCATTCATAAAATTATTCATTGCATTTTGTACCTCCTCTATTGCTTCCACTACCATATCTGCTAACTCTGGATTCTCCTTACAATCAGCTATCACCTTGTTCACCTCTTTGGCCAAAGAAGCAGATAAGCCAGATAAGAAAATATCTTCTCCAAAGTGTTTCGCTAGTTCTTCCAAAAGTGGTTGTAGCGGCGTATTGTCTAATTGTTTGAATGATGCTTTTGCTGCATCTTCTAGTCTTTTCTCTTCCTGAAGCAATTGAGCAAGCTCTTGTTGCTTTTCTTGCTCTGTTTTCTGTGGTACTGGATTGCTCCCAAGGTTATTATTGTTGGTAGCTTTTGTCTTTTCTGGGTTTTTACCAGGCTCTCTATTGGGATCCTTCTTAGCAGACTCTAGTTTCTTCGCAATCTCATTAAATCCAAACTTCTTCATTACAGCCTTTTTAATAAACTCTTCTTGCTTGTGTAGATTAATTTTCTTTTTCTCATCTTTTTTCTTGCCTGGCTTAGGATTATTGCCACAATCGCATTTTGCTGCCAATAGACTTGCAAGTAATAGAATAATAAGGATGTGTAGCTTTGTATGTTTCATGATAATAACCAATTTATTGTGATTGAATACAATATTAATAGACTGTAAAGGTAGGTAGCTTTGACAACTTTAACAAAATGTCTGATATGTTTAAACCATGGAGCGGTTGCTTGAAGCCAGCACAAGAGATAAGTTTCCATCCTAGCTTGTCTACTACACCAACTTTTTTACTTATGAAAAAGGGCAACCACCGCATAATCACCTATAACTAAAGCGCCTATTACCTGGTCATAGCAAAAATTGGTTTATTGCTTAACCCACAAGTCCTTAAAAAGCATTTTATTTGAAGGACTTAGTCATATAAAATTGATGTATTATTTCCAGGTGATCACAAAGACCTTCTCGTTGTTGATGATATTATGACCTTGCTCATGTGCTTGGCCAATATGATGTGGCTTGCCAGTTACCATTACACTAGTCGGAATCCCAGAAGCAAATACCCATACGGATTCCGTTTCCCCAGCACTATCTTCAGCAACTACCCTACCATTTCTTGTAGACTTATAGTGAGTAGACTGCCGTTTAGTTACACTCATTTTTGTACCTAAAAGACATGAAAGGCTTTGCTCCCAGTCTATGTCTACTGTTGGTGGCCCTGTAGTTTTTGCCACTATACTAACCTCTGTATGAAGCGGCACTTCATAGTAAATCTTATTCCCTTGTTCCTTAATTTTTCTGGCCTCATCTAAATTAATAGCATAGTCTATATGGGTCGTGTTGTGTGCCTTATTCTCTGTTTGAGTCTCAGGCGGAGAAGGGGCTATTGTGGGACTACCTTTAGGACCATCACCACAACGCTCACATCCATCAATGTTTATTGCTAGCAGGAGAAGTAAATAAAGATTCCATGTATTTATTATTGCTTTTTTCATAGTAGTTTATCATTTTAAAGTTAAAAATGCACTATATGATAGTTATGCTTGCAATGTACAATACCCTGATCAGGGTTCTAGCGGGCAACCTTTACATTATAGATCCAACTCCCAATTTTCTAACAAATACGTGTAGTAAGAAAATTCCTGGGAACCACCTATATTTGCCTATCCAACAACCTATACTAGCCTAGCAGACCCATGACCCCTTATCATTTTCAAGCCATCGAGCAAAAATGGCAGCAATACTGGGAGAATCAAAGAACCTATCGCACAGATACCCCTGCACATAAACCCAAGTATTACATCCTAGACATGTTCCCCTACCCTTCTGGAGAGGGCTTGCACGTAGGTCACCCACTTGGCTATATTGCCACTGACATTATAGCGCGCTATAAGCGCAGCAAGGGTTATGCAGTCCTTCACCCCATGGGCTTTGATGCTTTTGGATTACCAGCAGAACAATATGCTATTCAAACCGGACAGCATCCTGCTATCACTACAGCTAAGAATATACAACGTTATCAACAACAGCTCAGACAATTAGGCCTCTCATACGACTGGGATAGAGCCATCACAACCTCCGATCCAAGCTATTATAAATGGACGCAATGGATTTTCTTGCAATTATTCAATAGCTGGTATGATACCCAGCTTCAGAAAGCACGACCCATACAGGAGCTGATTGCTATCTTCGAGCAAGAAGGGAATCAACAGGTCCAAGCTAGCTGCGACAAAGACGTAACTCCCTTCACTGCCCAACAATGGCAGGCTATAGACAAACCGACGCAGCAACAACATCTCCTCTCCTACCGACTGGCCTTTTTAGAAAATACCATTGTCAACTGGTGTCCAGAATTAGGTACTGTATTAGCCAATGAAGAAGTCAAAGACGGCCTTTCTGAACGAGGAGGTTATCCCGTCATCCGCAAACAAATGAAGCAATGGAGTCTAAGAATTACTGCCTACGCAGATCGGTTATTAGCAGGACTAGATCATTTAAATTGGCCTGTATCTACCAAGGAGATGCAACGAAATTGGATTGGTAAATCTGTGGGTGCTGAAATAAACTTTACAATTTGTGAGTGTCAGGGAGAAACCCTGACACCACACAACGGACAGCAACACACGATCAGTGCCTTCACTACACGGCCCGATACCATCTTTGGCGTTACCTTCATAGCCCTCTCGCCTGAGCATCCTTTAGCTACCACCATCTGTACCCCTGCGCAAAAAGCTAGTCTAGATAGTTATATCACTACAGCTACTAATAGGTCAGAAAGAGAGCGGCTTACAGCAGCCAACAAGGTCACTGGTGTCTTTACAGGAGCCTATGTTTTACATCCCTTTACCCAAAAACCTATCCCCATTTGGGTGGGTGATTATGTATTAGCAGGTTATGGTACAGGGGCTGTTATGGGGGTACCTGCCCACGATAGCCGGGATTATGCCTTTGCCCAACAATTTCAGTTACCTATCATCCAAGTCATACCAGGGGGGGATATCCGACAAGCGGCTCATGAAGAGAAGGAAGGTAACCTCATTAACTCCGACTTTCTCAATGGTCTCTCTCTACAAGCAGCTACCGAGCAAGTAATCAACAAGCTAGAGGTATTACAAATGGGTACATCCAAGATCACTTATCGGTTACGCAATGCTATCTTCAGCCGGCAACGCTACTGGGGAGAACCGTTCCCTATCTATTATCAAGATGGGTTACCTTATGCACTACCAGCTGCTGAGCTGCCGGTGGAATTGCCAGCATTAGAAAGCTACAAGCCTACGCCTACCGGAGAACCTCCTCTAGGCAATGCACCCAACTGGAAAACGAAAGAAGGATATTCCCTAGAGTTAAACACCATGCCAGGGTGGGCGGGGTCTAGCTGGTACTTCTTGCGGTACATGGATCCCCATAATACCCAGCAGTTCGTAAGTCCAGCTGCACAAGCTTATTGGCAAGCGGTGGACCTCTATGTAGGCGGTGCTGAACACACCACGGGTCACTTGCTCTATGCGCGCTTTTGGACCCAATTTCTCTATGACCTGGGATACGTCAATGTGGAGGAGCCTTTCCAACAACTCATCCACCAAGGCATGATTCAAGGTAAATCTAGCTTGGTATACAGGGTCAAACGAACCAACCAGTTCGTTAGCTATAACCTACGCCAGGGCTATGAAACAACCGTTATGCATGTGGCTATCGATCTGGTAGATAAAAACAATGTACTGCAACTAGAAGCTTTTAAAAAGTGGCGACCTGACTTACAGGATGCTACTTTCATCTTAGAAGAGGGGCAGTATATCTGTGGCAGTGAAGTAGAAAAGATGTCTAAGTCGAAACACAATACCATTATCCCAGACCAAGTAGTAGCCCAATATGGAGCTGATACCCTCCGACTCTACACCATGTTCTTGGGTCCCATCGACCAAGCTAAGCCTTGGGATATGCATGGTATAGAAGGCGTCTTTAGGTTCCTAGTCAAGGTATGGCGACTCTTTCACCCAGAACAAGGAGCAACTTTCACTACGGAAATGCCGAGTCCAGCTGCTCAAAAGATCATTCATCAAACCATCAAGAAGGTCAGTGAAGACATCGAGCGACATTCCTTTAACACAGCAGTCAGTAACTTGATGATTTGTGTGAACGAACTAACAGCCCTCTACTGCACCAATAGGCAGATCCTACAGCAGTTGGCAGTGGTGCTAGCACCTTTTGCACCGCACCTAGCAGAAGAGTTGTGGCAATTACTAGGGCATACTTCCAGTATCACCCAAGAACCATTCCCTACCTATGAAGAAGCTTACTTACAAGAAGAAGCGTATGAATATCCAGTAGCTATCAATGGCAAAGTGCGTGCTAAGCTTACCTTCCCTTTGACGATGAGCCAACAGGAGATAGAAGCAGCTGTCATGACGCATGCAGCTATTCAAAAATGGATACAAGGTCAGTCCATCAAAAAAATGATCATTATACCACGTAAAATGATTAATATTGTAATGTGAAGTATAAGTACCCTTCATGTGGTATCAGGAATCCGTCACAGCTCGTGATTGTCACTGCGAGGCTGCTAGCCAGCCTCGCAGTGACGGCAGGACCGTCGCAATAGAAGAGACATGGCAGTCCTAACACCACGGCAAATAAGTTCATTAAACTATCAACTATGTTTAAATTCAAATTCATGAAAGGCATCCTTCATTTTATAACCGGCGCTCCCTGGTGGGTTAGCGCTCTCTTGGCATATCTCCTTTATATAGGCTTCAAAGCTACTAAGCCACAAACTATATGGCTACCTAGATTATTCATTTTACCTATACTTCTCACTAGCTTATTTTTGATTAATCTATTGCAAGGGCCTACTATCCAATTGGATGTATTAGCAGCATATTTTGTTAGCTTTATAGTAGGTAGTATGATTAGCTGGTTCATCGTTAGAAGAGTTCAGCTTACTTTTGATAAACCCAAACTACTCCTCACTTTGCCAGGTAGTTATATAACGCTGATCATCCTTATCAGCCTATTTAGTTTTAAGTATTACTGCGGATATATAGAGGCTACCCAACCTACTCAATTACCAACCTATTGGGTATACTTGAAAACGATTCCTTCAGGTTTCTTCTCTGGTTTATCTATGGGACAAGCCCTTACCTATCTCTATAGATTTCTCCAAGCTTAAGATGACCCTATAATACTATGCAGCGTATTCTCACAGGTATTCAATGTACGGGTATGCCTCATCTAGGTAACGTACTAGGCGCTATGCTACCTATCTTACACTTATCCACCCAGCCCCATCATGATACTTTCATATTTTTGGCTGATTTGCATACACTTACAACGGTTAAAGACCCAGTTCTACGTAAGACCTATGTACACGTAGCTGCTACAGCATGGTTGGCATTAGGGTTGGATCCCCAAAAAGTTACTTTTTATCGACAATCCCAGGTACCTGCCGTCTGTGAGTTAACGTGGTATTTAAGTTGCTTCGCCCCTTATCCTATGCTGGCCAATGCACATGCTTTTAAAGATAAGACTGAGCGATTATCAACGGTCAATACGGGTCTATTTACCTATCCTATACTCATGGCAGCAGATATCTTATTGTACCAAGCTGATGGGGTACCTGTAGGAAAAGACCAAGTACAGCATTTAGAGATTACTAGAGATATTGCCCATAGCTTCAACAACCAATACGGTCCTACTTTTTGCGTGCCCCAAGCTATTATAGACACCGCTATAGCAACCGTCCCGGGTATTGACGGACAAAAGATGAGCAAGTCTTACCACAATACCATTGATATCTTTGCACCCGAAAAAGAGTTACGCAAAACAATCATGCGTATACAAACAGACAGCAAGCCTATTGAAGAACCCAAAGACCCGGACCAATGTATTATTTTCAAACTCTATAGCCTCCTAGCTGAACCAACTGGTGTGGCTACGATGCGCCAAAGCTACTTAGCAGGCGGTTATGGTTATGGACAAGCTAAAGAAGCACTCTTCGCGGTGATATTATACAAGTTTGGAGCGGCCAGGGAAAGGTTTAATACCTATGAAAAAGACCTACCTGCTATAGAAAGTATCTTACAAAATGGTGAACGAAAAGCTAATGTAGTAGCTACTCAAACCTTGGCCATGGTACGTGAGAGATTGGGATATTAATGTCACTGGTACAGAAGAAAAACTTCCACACCAGTATGGGGTATGATACTGGATCGCCACGCCCCTCTGCCACGGCTCTTCGAGCCTCGCAGTGACGGGGCTCGCGATGACGTCATGGCGAGGGAATGAAATGACCGTGGCCATCCAGGCTTTTATGCGATCGCTTAACTAGTAACTGAGGTTACTAGCGTATATAGACATCCAGCTATTTAGTCATTATCTTTGTAAACGCTCATTTCAACTAATTATCCATTATCATGCGCATAGGAATTCTCATGGGAGGTTTTTCAGCTGAACGCCACATTTCAGTGGAGAGTGGAAGGAATGTGTATGAAAAGCTAGCTTCCTCTGGGAACTATACACCTATTCCTATCTTCTTAACGGGCACTGCTGCAGCACATGAACTCTTCATACTCCCGATACATATCATGCTCAAAGACAGTGCAGATGATATCCATGAAAAATTAAAACGTGCTCCGGCAAATCCTCCTAACAGTTCCACGGATACATCTGCCAACCAGGCCCTGGTGCAGAAATATGTGGGCTCTTTTACGAAAAACCCAATAGCCATTAGCTATCCAGCATTAAGCCAGTATGTAGATAGTGTCTTTATTGCCTTGCATGGACGTCCTGGTGAAGATGGAACCATACAGGCTATTCTAGCGCAGCATCAAATCCCCTATAATGGATCTGGTATATTAGCAGCTCAAATGACGATGGACAAATATGCTACCAATCGATTCTTACATACACATGGGGTCCATGTAGCAAATCAAATGGTGCTTACACGAGATCAGTGGCAGAGCAACCACATAGCAACCATCGAATCCCTTGAAGCTAACTTTCAGTATCCATTCATTACAAAACCCGTAGATGATGGCTGCAGTGTGGGGGTATTAAAGATACAAGATCGTACCATGCTCACAACCTATGTGCAAAGTTTATTTAGAGAAGAACCTACTATGTCTGCCCACAGCATGGAGCAGCTAGGCCTCAAACCACATGCTACGCTCCCTACCTATGAGCGCTTCCTCATAGAGGACCTGATAGAAAAAGGAGCAGCTGACCACTTTCTAGAGATAACAGGTGGGTTATTAACGCATCTAGACGAAGCAGGAAATCGACAATATGAAATGCTGGAGCCTTCTGAAGTAATAGCCACAGGTGATATATTATCCCTGGAAGAAAAGTTCTTAGCTGGAGAAGGGCAAAATATTACACCTGCTAGGTTTAATTCAGATCCTGCTACAAGCGCGGCTATCTCTAAACAAGTTAAGCAAGATTTACAACGGGTAGCACAACTCTTGGACATAGAGGGATATGCGCGCATTGATGCCATGGTGAAGATATACCCTACCCATGTAGAGACCTGGGTTATTGAAGTGAACACCTTGCCTGCCTTAACCCCTGCTACCTGCATCTTTCACCAGTGTGCTGCTAATGGGTATACGCCACTTGACTTCTTGCATAATATTATACAGTATGGAGTCGTGAGAGAAAAATCTCAAAACCAACAAGTGACAAACAAAGTTTCAGGAGTGAGCTCCTACAACCACAATAAATCTAGCTATGCGTTTTCAGTTCAAACTCAATAAGCCTTTATTGAAGACTGTATCCATTCACCTCGGTGTAATGTTGCTCATCTCGGTGAGCTTGGTAGTGATCTTCTTTCAATGGGCCCTGCCTGCCATTACCAAACATGGCCAAAGTATTACAGTGCCTCCTTTAAAAGGAGCCTCTATCCATGAACTGGAGGCTACCTTAGACGCTCGACATCTACGGTACCAGTTGACCAAAGATGTAGTTTATTTGCCCCAATACCCACCTTCTGTCGTCCTAGAGCAATACCCCAAGCCAGGAGCACATGTGAAAGAAGGAAGGAGAATATATATTACCCTCAATGCCACTCAAGCCCCTGAGGTGGCTATGCCGAACCTAGTTGATGGGTCTGTACGCCATGCACGTGTCACCCTTAAAAGCCGTGGACTTACATACAATACCATCACTTATGTGGTTGATATGGCCCAAAATGCAGTATTAGAACAACACTACCAAGGACAACCCATTGCTCCTGGGACGCTCATTCCACAAGGATCTAAGATAGATTTAATAGTAGGGACAGGTTTATCTAAGCAAGCGGCAAAAGTACCTGATGTACAAGGAATGATGCTCGATGAGGCAGAATTGCTCTTATTAGATGCAGGAGTTCGATTAGGCAAGGTTAGCTATACAATGGGCCCTACACAGCAACCAGGTACCGTAATGGGACAGTATCCATCGATTGGTAGCCAGGTCAATCCAGGAAGTCCTGTAAATGTATGGATAGCAGAAACACAGGAAGAGCGAGCTACTGCTAGCGCATCAGACCAGCCAATTATCAATCAATAGATATGCTGCATGGTACGGTCCGAGAGAAATCTTAGAAACCATTAGTAGTAACCTTAAAAGCAAGTTGACTAGCATAAAAAAGGAAAAAACCTCCTAAAAATAGTCCTAACTTACTTCTTAAGGGCCAACTAGTTAACATACGCTATTCTTTTTTCGCCATCACCTCCTGACTTAACCGCTCTAATTCCTCTGCCATCTTATATAATTTCAACTTGTGGGCCAATGGTACAAAGTGTTCCAATGTTTCTTCCGCGATATACTTTTGTTTAGATAGTTTCGGATGATGCTGGATGGTACGCATGTTATGCATCCTATCCGACAACTTCACCAATGCTGCTAATGGATCCTCATAATTCATGATCCTGACTATGTTTTCATAATCTGGCAAACTAGCCCTATTCTTATAACCTTCTAGGTTCGTAGCCTTGGCAACTAAAAACTCCACTTTTTCTCCAAATAGTTTGCGAATTTGAGCTAAATGGAGATTCGTATCCTCGATTGTATCGTGCAACAAAGCCCCTAAAATAGCATCTTGGTCTTGTGAATGCTCTAGTAAAATCAAGGCTACGTTGATGGGATGGGTAAAGAAAGGTTCGCCTGACTTTCTTTTGACTCCTCCATGGTACCTCTTGATGACATCTAAAGCAGTCTTGATGATATTAATATCTACATGAGTACCTACTAGCTTGTCCATTAACTCCCTTTCCAATTGTATGGCTAGCGGATGTTTCAGTTCCTCTGGATCTGCTGCTGCCGGTTCTTGGATCAACTCCATTACTTTCCCTCTTATTTCTCTCAACTTGACAGGGAGTACGTATACGTGCGTATGCGGAGATGACTTTACGTCTAGGTAACCATAGTGAGCATCCACAATGCGTGCATTTTCCACCAACAGGAATTCATCTTCTTGTTGAGGTAGCCACGTACTGGATTGAGATAGATTTATTTTATAAAGCGACTGAGTGGGCGGTACTTGATCTTCTGTAGTGAGGGTTATTTTCAAAGCCTCTAACGTACGAATATGATTGGGCATATGCGCCACGTCGTGCCCTAATACAGCATCTTCTATAGCTATGGTCAATGAGTTATCCGTTATATTATGCTCTTGTAGGTAGTTAATCGCATTATGTAGCAATTGTTTTAGCTTATCAAAATCGGCTTCTAGCCCTTTGTATTGGGTTTCTTGCTGCAATAAAAAGATAGTTGTGTCGTTAGGATTTTGTAGCCTACGAAACTCCCTAATAGCTTGCGCTATAGCATCTATGGTTATAAAGGTCACTTCTAAGCGCATATAGTCGGTCATGCGGTAAAGCATTTGTTGAATAAAAGCCGTTACTCCTTGATCCATAGCAACTTTTTCATCTAAGTATGTAGGCAGCTCTTCTAAGAGAACTTCTCGACTTTTCAGCGTACTAAGAAGTTCTTGGCGATTTTTTTGTTGTTCTTCTAGCAGCTGTTGGTTACGAAGCTGGAGGACATTTAAACTTCGCTCCTTTCTAAGTGAAAAGAGGAGGCCCATGGCTATGGAGAAGGAACAACTATAAACTAATAAGTATAAGTTATCGGTAGATAAAGAGGGGAACGGACCTACCCACAATTGGTACAATCCCAGTGCTAACGATACTCCTCCTAGAGCTAGCCCTAAAAAGATACGCCAGTTGACCAAAACCAATAGCAAGGTGAGCGCTAGTGATAGACAAACGATCCACTCAATGCTATAGGCGTTGAGCAAAAGGAGTAGTGTAAAAGAAAAAGGGAGACAATAGAATAAAGTAAAATACCAGTAGATAGTAAAGCGCTGCTTAAGCCAGGCTGGCCAATAATGTTCTATAAATAACCCCACACAAAGCAAGGTGCCTACGCCCTTGATACCTATGAGCCAGCTATATAGATTAGGAACCTGGTTATCTATATGACTAAAAAAGGTAGTCATATAGATAAAGCTCATAAAAAAGGCAAAGGACGTATAATTAGGTTTATCCACCCTCAATTCTTCTGCAGCTTGCATGTCTTTTTCTGGTAAGGAAGGATCACCAAGAGAATGATTCTTGATTAGTTGTTGATTGTTCATATCCTTACTTAATCTAATACTTTAACCGTGCGTTTTACTGTTACAAATCCCTTGTTTTGAACATAATGAGCACCAAAGAAACTGAAAATATTCATCAAAATAGTAAAGGGAATAAAGAATAAATTAGGCAAGAAGAATTTAGCAAAAAAGAAGCTAAGAATGGTGGTAACAGATGAAATATAAAAAGATCTAGCATCTGTTTTTAAGCCCATAATACCAGCTATTAAAGGAATGGTGAAAATCAAAGCACTAAGATCCATCCCATAAACTGCTATATTAAAGATATTTTTAGCCATTAATGATACTACGATAGAAATACACCCTACTAATAGAGTAAAGTACCTGATAACTTTAAGTTCATTAATCTTTATACCTTGCTTGTCTGCAATAGGTTTAACAACATCATGTACAAATAAAAGGCCTGCAGAATGTAAGAAGGCATCGGCTGTAGACATGATCACAGCTATTAAACCAATTAAAGCTATACCCTTTAACCAACTTGCTGGTAACATTTGGATTAAATAAGGAATTACTTGACCAGATTCTAAATTTGGGTATAAGACAAACATGCCTAGCCCAATAAAAGTTAAAACCAGAAAGAACACTACCAAAAAAGCTGTGCCCCAATAATACATATTGATTAGCTGTCGATTATCTTTTGCCATCAGCATACGTTGTATGAAAGGAAAACTTAGTGGAAAGCCAGGAAAGAGAAACCAAATAGCTAGTATAGGAAAGGAATAGTACCCAGCACCAAATTCGCCCGCTTTTTCTTTGTCAAATTTAAAGAGTTGTAACTTTTCTACGGGTAGCTTATTAAACAATTGCTTAAAGCCACCTACTTGGTCAAGAACCATATTAAGCATAACAGACAGCGCTACAACAATAATAATAAACTGAATAACACCGGTAACAGTAACGGCTTTAATCCCTCCAAAAGAAGCGTAGAGAACTAGGATAAACGCACTAATGGCAACCCCCCAATTACCATTAATACCTAGTAGTGTACAAACTATTTTAAAAAAGATTATTTGGATGCTAACAGCCGTAATGTTGTATACAAGACCTAAAAACCCTGTTGCAATACGTCCGTACTTACCATAGAATCTGCCCATTAATTCACCCATGGTTAAACAACCTTGAAAATAAATCATTTTAGGAGCAATGAATTTTGCTATAAACAGCAAACAAAAAATAATACCAAACAATACACTTGGTATCAGGTGAGTAATACCATCAGCAAATATATCACCTGGGAAACCAACCAGGTTCCAACATTCAATATAGGTTGACAAGAAAGCCATAACTAATATACCGGTTCCATACATTCGATTGGCAATGGCATATTCCTGAATGGTCTTCACCTTTCTACCAGCCCATAATCCTACCACTAATGTTACTAGCAAAAATCCATATACCATCAAGGCATCTGTACTAAAGTAATTCATAAGCTTCTATTGTTAAAATAAGTTGATGATCGTTCATATCCTTACTTAATCTAATACTTTAACCGTGCGTTTTACTGTTACAAATCCCTTGTTTTGAACATAATGAGCACCAAAGAAACTAATCAGATTAGTAAAAAGACAAATAGGAAATACCAAATACCTTGTTTGTTGACTAAGCACCAAACTAGCAGTTAAGAAACTGATAAGTGTTGCGAAAAAAGCTACCATAAAAGTCTTAGGGTCTGTTTTCAAACCCATTATACCCCCTACCAATGGAATAGTAACTATGGGACCTAAGATAGTGACCGCATAAAACCCAAGGTTAGCTATACTGCCTGATGAGAAGGCAAATAAGGAACTTAAAATTCCTACAATGAATGTAACATAACGCACGGCTTTCAATTCATCGATAGGCCATTTACATTTATCAAAAAAAGGCTTTACTAAATCATGGGCAACCACCAAACTACCTGCCCCTAAAAAGGAGTCCGCCGTTGACATAATAACAGCCAACAATCCAGCTACACTAAAACCTTTGAGTCCTACAGGTAATAGTTCATTGATAATAGTTGGTATAATTTGTCCAGGTTGAATTTGTGGATATACAATAAAAGCTGCAAAACCAATTAATAAAATGAAAGCTCTAGATACTGGTAAGAAAAGTGCAGCACCAATATACATATTAGTGGCTTGCTTTTTGTCTTTGGCCATAAGTAATAGTTGTACATAAGGTGGGCTTAAGAGGCCAACAGGGAATATGGCCAGTATAAATAACATCAAATAATAAGAGAATTTTTTATGCCCAAATACGATTAATTTTTCCGCAGGTATTTTGTGGAATACTTCTTTGATTCCACCTGCTTCCATAGTTATTGCATTAGCAAGAAGAGGAATTACGATAATTAATATGATGAATTGAAATAAATCAGTGAAAGTAATAGACTTGATGCCTCCTATAGCACTATAAATTATTAGTATACTTGCTCCCAATATCATACCCCATTTATTTTCTAAACCTAGGAATTCATATACATAACCTAAAGAAACAACTTGCATCCCAACCAATCCTATCGTATAGCCTAAACTAGCTATACTAGTGATCATTCTTGCATATTTGCCATAAAACTTCCCCATAAGATCCCCTAGTGTAATACTATCTGTAAAACGATACATCTTAGGAGCAATAGCCCATGCAATAAATAAAATAGAAACAACCTGTGCTAAAGCTGTCACAATTCTTATAATCCCATCTTCAAAAACTTCTGCGGATTCTCTTAGCACGCTACCACCACCTACCCAAGTAGCCAAGAAAGTAATAATTAGCACTCCTGTTCCATACATGCGGTTGGCAGTGGCATATTCTTGAATATTTTTTACATTTCTACCTGCCCATAATCCCAATACTAAGGTTATGAATAGATAACCATACACTATTAAGGCATCTGTACTAAAATTCATAAGTTTAAATGGTTAAATAAGTTGTTTATCTTTCATATCCTTAACTTAATCTAATACTTTAACCGTGCGTTTTACTGTTACAAAACCTTTGTTTTGAATATAATGCGTACCAAAAAAGCTGAGGGCATTCATCAAAATAGCAAAAGGGATAAAGAATAAATTAGGCAAGAAGAATTTAGCAAAAAAGAAGCTAAGAATGGTGGTAACAGATGAAATATAAAAAGATCTAGCATCTGTTTTTAAGCCCATGATCCCAGCTATTAGGGGAACAGTAAATACAATAGCCACAAAATCCATGATTATATTGATTCCATGCCCTAAGTCTACCCCACCATATTGCACTCGAGGCAATATCTTGTAGGTTAAGGAGATACCTAAAGCTGCTAATCCAAGAAAAAACGTAGCATACTGGCTTAATCGCAAGGAATGAGTAGTAAAGTTTTTATTTTTCCACAATGGACCTACAATGTCATTAGCTACTAGAATACCTGCAGCATGTAAAAAAGAATCAGCTGTAGACATCACAGCAGCTAATAGTCCTATGCCAATGATTCCCCTAATACCTGCAGGAAAATATGTTTTAGCTAAATACACGAATACTTTACTCCCTTGCTGCGGCATGTTTACATCTCCCATATTTTTCAAAGCTATAGCAGCTAATCCGATTAAAGTCAATAACACATAAAAAACGGTTAAGTAACCTATTCCCAGATACTGACTTTTGGTAATTTGGCGTTTATCTTTAGCCATAAGCATACGTTGGATAAAGGGGAAGCTGAGGGGAAAAGCAGGAAAAAGTCCCCAGAGGCAGTATACTAGATAGTCCTTAAAGCTGGGATGATAGATAAAATTAAAATTATTGGAAGGAACATGGGTAAATATATTCGTGATACCGCCAACCTTATGTAATAATAAGTTAGCTGCCAGAGGTACTAATAAAGTAATAGCTATAAACTGTAGGATATCTGTAATTGCTATGGACTTCATCCCACCCCTTGCTGCATAGATGACTAAAAAAGAGCCACCTAACACAACGCTCCACTGACCAGGGATATCAATAAGTTCGCCAATGTATCCTAGCCAGATAATTTGTAACGTAACTATAACCAAGCAGTAAAAAATACCCAATATACCTATACATACACGTATCTTCTGGCCATATAGTCTTCCCATGATTTCGGCCATAGTTAAACACCCATCAAAATAAGTGATATGAGGAGATACGAAACGAGCTATCAAGAAGAAACAGATAATAACTCCGCAAAAAAATATTGAAATAATAGGTAAAATCCCATCATCAAAGACATATCCTACATATCCCACAGCTTGCGAACCTGTAATAAAAGTAGCCAACATAGTCATGGTTAATATACCGGTTCCATAAACTCGATTGGCAATAGCATATTCTTGAAGAGTCTTTACATTTCTACCAGCCCATAGTCCTACTCCTAGCGTTATTAGTAAAAATCCATATACTATGAAGGCATCTATACTGAAGTAATTCATAACCTTCTATTGGTAAGTTGTTAAAATAATCCTACTACATGTGCTCTGCTAAGCAACTAACTCCAAATTTGGAAATTCTAGTGTGTATTCCTTATATCCCTGTTTTAGGTCTGCTATGCTTTGCTGCAAGGACTTTAAGAATGATTCTGTATTAGAGATAGAAAGATCCCTGCTATCCGTAATAGATAAAAATTTCAATAACGGCAAAGTTTTATCAGTGGATATTACATGGCTATAGTCTCGGATATGTAAATGCCCTTGAGTTGGTGCAAAGGTTACTACTCGGAGTTCAGTTTTTTTAGAATGGAAATCATTTACCATTTGGTATAGCGTGCATATATAGCCATGTGGAAAAGAACGATTAACGCGTAATTCAAACACCGCATTTTTAATACAGACTTTAACAGTATTTAGCTCTAAACTACTCGCCATCAACCTAGATGAAATAGCAGCTTTCAATAGCCGCATGGCGAGCTTACCATCATTTTCGATCCCTTGAAAAGCTGGTAAAATTTCTACTAACAATTGATATAAGTCTGGATCTTCTATGGTTTGCATGCCATTTACGAAGAGGGTATGAAACCCATCTCGTGTACTCATCCAAATTTCTTCTGTATGCTGCATGTACCTATGTATGAGTTTAGATAATCCCTGAACTGCATTATTGACCAATGCTATTTGTTCCCCTAAAAACGTATTTTTGATACGTTCAGAGATAATAAAATCTCGACTCGTTGAACTAATTGCTGGTTTACGCAGAAAAAGCTTTCCAAAGGTCACTAAGAAAAGTAACGCATAAGCTAGCAAGTATTGAGCCTGATAGGGTATAGCCAAGGAGGCATATGAAGTGCCATATCGATAGATGAGACAAGCTACAACCATACCCGAAGCAGCTAATACAAAGAAGCTAGTCCAATCAACGAGGAATATAAGCATCGTGACAGATAAAATCACCTGAACCACTCCTTTGGTATCACCACTACCCAGCAAAAAATTAGCAGTAGCAGCAAATGGCAGGCAATAAAGCAACATAAAAAGCCAATAAGCGCCCAAGTGTTTTTGTAAACGCGTCGGCCAAAAGTCCTTTACAAGAAGTAGAATACAAAGTATTACACCTAAAGTATTAATACTTATGCTCCAGATGTAATTTGTAAGATCAGGGGGCGTATATATCAGAAGAGATACCAAATGGCTGAATATTGTCAGAGGTGCAAATAAGTATAAGTTAGGCATAGCTGATGTAAATGCCTGCATGAAATTTTTGGCCCACTGAAGGGGCATGCTTAATAGGACATTAATAGATCGGGCAGAAACTCTCCATTTAGTATCAATGGCTACAAATGTTTCAAAATGCTGTACCATCCTAACCCCTTGGTTTTGAACATAGTGCGCACCAAAGAAACTAAGGGCATTGACAACAATCACTGTAGGCATAAACCATAAATCAGGTAACAACAATTTACCTATGCCAAAAGCAACAAAGGTAGCTGCCATGGAAATAAAGAACGACCTAGCATCTGTTTTTAGACCCATAATGCCAGCTATCATGGGAATGGTAAATATAGCGGCAACAAAGTCCATACCCATATGAACACCTTTCCCTAAAACTATGCCGCCATATTGCAAATGAGGTAAAATCGGTTGAATAAGTGCAATACAGATGGCAATCAAGCCAAGTAAGAAAGTAGAATATCGACTAATTTTCAAACCATTTACTTGTTGCTGTTTTTTCTTCAAGATAGGTTCAATCACATCATGAGCAAGTAAAAGGCCAGCAGCATTAAGAAATGAGTCAGCTGTTGCCATCACAGCAGCTAACAAGCCTATACTAACTAACCCTCTTATGCCCGAAGGGAAATAATTTTTTATCAAGTACATAAATACTTTACTGCCTTGTTGCGGCATGTTGGTATCTCCCATTTCTCTCAAAACAATAGCAGCTAATCCAATACAAACAAGTAATGCAAAAACTAATGTTAAGATCCCCATATTCCAATAATAGCTCTGAACTAACTGTTTTTTATCCTTGGCCATTAGCATACGCTGTATAAAAGGAAAGCTTAAAGGAAAAGCAGGGAAAAGGAACCAAATACAGTGGACAATATAATCTTTTGCGTGGGGATTGTGAATAATATCTAGATTAATGCTTGGCAATTTTTGAAATAGCATGGCAATACCACCTACCTTATGAAATAATAAGCTAACAACTATAGGAATAAATGCCACAATAGCTACAAATTTAATAGCATCCGTCATGGCAACTGATTTCATACCACCTCTTACCGAATAGATAATCAAAAAGGAACCACCTAATAAGATACCCCACTGAGTAGGTATACTAATGATTTCGCCAATGTAAGAAATCCAAATAATTTGGAGCGTAACAAGAGAAATACTATAAATAGCTCCTAATATCCCCATGCAAAATCGAACCTTAGGGCCATATAGCTTCCCCATAATCTCCGCTAACGTCAAACATCCATTGAAATAAACGATTTTAGGAGCTATATAACGAGCAATGAAGTAGAAATTAATTATAATTCCACATAATATTCTTGGCAAAACTGGCAAAATCCCGTCTTCAAAAGCACGACCTACCAATCCAATACTTTTGGAACCTGTTAAATAAGTAGCCAGCATTGTCATGGTCAGTATACCTATTCCATACGTCTGATTGGCAATAGCGTATTCCCGAATGGTCTTTACGTCCCTACCTGCCCATAATCCTACTACTAACGTTATTAGTAAAAATCCATATACTATTAAGGCATCTGTACTGAAGTAGCTTATCATCAAACCGTTTATTTGTATTTATTGGTTAGTTATCTAGTCTGACAAGCTAAGAGGTTTGCTGGGATTTTGCTAGCAAAATCCCAGCAAACGTACGGGTGGTATAAGACGATTGTTTAGTTGTTGATTTCAAATTTTGACAGATAACAAGTATATTTATCAAATACACCATAGAAGAGATGGAGAATTTACTAATGACCGTATAGCTATGAATGAGTGAACTCCCTACTTAAAGCATAAATCCATATACAATGACCCAAGATAAAAAAACGATACACCTTACCGATGCAGCATTTGATGCGGCTATACAAGTTCCTTATCCCGTTTTAGTTGACTTTTGGGCATCCTGGTGCGGTCCCTGCCAGATGATCGGTCCGATCATCGATGCGCTAGCAGAAGATTATCAAGATAAAAAGGTAGCTATCTGCAAAATGAATGTGGATGAGAACTCAGAGGTACCTAGCCGATTCGGTATACGAAGTATTCCTACCCTGCTCCTCTTTAAAAATGGACAAATAGTGGATCGAATAGTAGGAGCAGCCAGTAAAGAGACACTGGAAGGAAAGTTAAATATGCACTTATAGCATAATCAGTAGATGCAAAGCCGTTGCTATCGCAAGGCTCACAAGGGCTGCAGTAATTGATTCCAATCAGCCAAATGACGATTACCAATAAAACGAACATATAGAAGGTCTTGGGCTGCCACGGTCACTTGGTCCCCTCGCAGTGACGGATTTGAGCGTCATCGCGAGGCTTGAAAGGCTGTGGCGATCCATCTATGAAATAATTATTAGACATAGGATAACAACATTCAGGGTGGTTATCCTCACATCACCAAAAAACAATACAATATGGCCACCTACGCATACACCGAAGCGAACATACGATCTCTTGACTGGAAAGAGCATATCCGCCTACGTCCTGGCATGTACATAGGTAAATTAGGAGACGGTTCTAGTCCGGAAGATGGTATCTATGTACTGTTTAAAGAAATTATCGACAATAGCATCGATGAGTATGTGATGGGTTATGGCAAGCAGATCGATATCAAGCTAAACGGTAGTCAGGTAGTGGTCCGTGATTTTGGAAGGGGGATCCCACTCGGGAAGGTGGTTGACTGCGTTTCTAAGATCAACACAGGCGGTAAATATGATGGCCAGTCCTTCCAAAAATCTGTTGGCCTAAACGGTGTGGGGACTAAAGCGGTTAATGCGCTTTCTAAACACTTTACTGTACAATCATTCCGAGAAAGAAAAACCAAGATAGCGACCTTCTCGCAGGGGGAGCTGGTCCATGAAAGTCCTTTACAGGACACAACCGAGCGAGACGGCACCCAGATAACCTTTGAACCAGATGCTACGCTTTTTCACAACTTTCATTTTATGCCTTCTTTTATTGAAGAGCAACTCTGGAACTATGCTTTCTTAAACGCAGGACTCCACATATACTTCAACGGTCAAGCGTATGTTTCTAAAAATGGACTTCTAGATCTATTATCCCGTAAGACTGATGAGGAAGACCTCTGTTATCCCATCATTCACGTCAAAGGCAAGGATATAGAGATAACCTTAACGCACAACAGCCAGTATGGGGAGGAATATTATTCCTTTGTCAATGGTCAGTTTACCACCCAGGGAGGCACGCATCTTGCAGCTTTTAAAGAAGCTTTTGCTAAGACTATTCGGGAGTTCTACAAAAAAGACTTGGAAGCTACGGATATACGCGCTTCTGTGGTGGGAGCTATCTCGATTAGGGTTCAAGAGCCGATCTTTGAGTCACAAACCAAGACCAAGCTAGGTTCCCAACAAGTGGGACCAGAAGGACCTACCATCCGTACTTTCATCAATGACTTTGTGAAGGTAGAGCTAGACAATTATCTCCATAAAAATCCTGCTACGGCTGAGAAACTCCTCAAGCGCATCCTACAATCAGAAAGAGAGCGCAAAGAAATAGCAGGGATCAAGAAGCTGGCTAATGAACGGGCTAAAAAAGCAAGCCTCCACAATAAGAAATTACGGGATTGTAGGATTCATTATAATACCCCGCACGAGGACCGCGACCAATCGATGGTCTTTATTACAGAAGGTAACTCAGCTAGCGGATCTATTACCAAGTCACGGGATGTGCAAACCCAAGCCGTCTTTTCCCTCCGAGGCAAGCCACTCAACTGCTTTGGATATACCAAAAAGCTGGTCTATGAAAACGAAGAGCTCAATCTCTTGCAGCATGCCCTTAATATTGAGGATGGACTAGAAGGATTACGTTACCGCAAGGTCATCATTGCTACGGACGCCGATGTGGATGGCATGCACATCAGGCTGCTCATCCTGACCTACTTCCTACAATTCTTCCCTGAGCTAGTACGCAACCGACACGTATACTTATTGGAGACTCCCCTATTTCGCGTTCGTAACAAGCAAAAGACCCTTTATTGCTACACAGAACTAGAAAAGCAGCAAGCGGTCCAGCAACTAGGTAAACAAGCAGAGATAACTCGTTTTAAAGGTCTGGGCGAGATATCAGCCGATGAGTTTAAGAACTTTATAGGACCCGCTATGCGGCTAGAGCCTGTCATTCTCCGGCAAGACACCACTATTCACCAGCTCCTTAGCTTCTATATGGGTAAAAACACACCAGAAAGGCAGCATTTTATTGTGGATAACCTGCGTATAGAGCAGGACTTGGTGAAAGAGGCCACAGAGCCACTGATAGACATACAGGCATAAGGGGCGACATCCCTTTCTTACAGCCAAGCCAGAAGCCTAGCACAAGCGGGTTGCCACGGATACTACCGTATCCTCGCAATGACAGCTTGCGCTAGTGGGCTTACTCTATTGCGAGTGTAGGGAGTGAGCTCCCTACACTACTACGCCATTTTTCAAAGGCGGGTCCCTTACTTTGCAATCACTTTGTAGGCAGGCGTGAATGGGTACTCATTTTAAACTTGATACGCTTTTGCCTTGATGCTAGCAGACTTTAATTGGCCACAAGCTGCCATGATATCTTCTCCCCTAGGCGTTCTAACAGGCGCTATATACCCTGCTTGCTCTATAATAGCAGCAAATTGTTTGATGTTTGGTTCTGTTGAACACTCGAATTCGGTTCCTGGCCATGGATTAAATGGAATCAAGTTGATTTTGGCAGGTATGCCTTTGATCAAGGCTACTAATTTTTTAGCATCAGCTGGACTATCATTAACGCCCTTGAGCATCACATACTCAAACGTAATTTTTCTATATCCTGTTATGGATGCATAGTCTCTACATGCTTGAAGTAATTCTTGGATAGGGTATTTTTTATTGATGGGTACTAAGTAATTACGTAATTCGTCTGTTACGGCATGCAGGGATATAGCTAGGTTAACACCTAATTCTTCTGCACAACGTTTAATCTGAGGAGCTATACCTGAAGTAGACAAAGTAATCTTTTTCCGAGAGATATCAAGCCCTTGAGGGTGCGTCATAATCCGAATCGCTTGAGCTACTTGCTCATAGTTGAGGAGCGGTTCTCCCATTCCCATCATCACGATATTATTAATTTTTCTTGTAGAAGCATGAGAGGGCCAATCTTGGAGTACATCCTTTGCATGAAGCAGCTGGGCTACTATTTCGCCTGCCCTGAGATTACGTACCAAGGGTTGCGTACCTGTATGACAAAATTTACAATTTAATGTACACCCCACTTGAGAAGAGATACATAGGGTACTACGGGTTTCTTCAGGTATCCACACAGTTTCTACCTCATTGGCATCGCTAAAGGCAAGCAACCATTTTATTGTTTTATCTTTTGAAATAAGTGCTTGATGTTCCTTAGCCCGTTCCAAACTATAATGTAGCTCCAAGGTCTCTCTGAACAACGAGGGTACATTATTCATGGTTGAGAAGGTCTGTGCGCCTAGCTGATATACCCACCTCCATACCTGGTCTGCACGATAAGCAGGTTCTTGTAATAGCGCTATGGCCGAGTATAGCTCCTCTATGGTTAAATCAAAGAATTTTTTTTTAGTACCCACCGGTAAAAACAGTCTAAAAGAGTTAATAGCGCTTCTAAAAATAGGTAATATTACCCTTGGAAGTCGCTCAGATTATTAAAATAGAATAATGACAAAATTAGTTAAAATCGCCTTAACTAAAGTAGTTGTAAATCAAAAGATCCGCCTTTGGGAAATGGCGTAGTGGTGTAGGGAGCTCACTCCCTACACTCAATGGTGCCAGGAGCT
>CAZZEE010000002.1:16799-26066 GCA_964652695.1 uncultured Cytophagales bacterium | reverse complement strand
GTTGGCCCTTAGCAATTCCTTAGACAGGAACAAATAGGATTGTAGAAACAATTTCGCCTCCCGCTGTACATACTTTTTGGCTACCACCCAAAAAGTATGCAAAAAAGTCACCGCTGTCGAAAAATGCCTAAAATTAACTCCTATACTTATCTTGTAGGGAAACATGACAAACTAAAGCTGCAAAGCCCTCACATTGCCCTAGTTCTCTTCGCCAAAGGCACGCTGCGTGGTGCCAGGAGCTACTCCTGGCACCATTGAGTGTAGGGAGTGAGCTCCCTACACCACTACGCCATTTTTCAAAGGCGGATCTTTAGGTTAATTTTTCCTGCAAGGTTTGGGGGAAATGTCTAAATTTCTTTGCAAGCTTTTTGCCTTTTTTTTAATAGCTTTTGCCCTAAAATATGCTTTTAAATGCTTCTCTAAAAGAAGGGTTAGTGTTGTTAAGGATTAACTTAAGTAATTCTATTCAATCAACAAGGATAATTCTTAGGATACATAAGTTGAGGCAACAAGTCGTCTCTTATTAATGAAGTAAACACCCAAGAGGATTACGAGCATCCCTACATAATGCCCCCCCATTAATACTTCTCCATCTAGAATGCCCCACATAATAGCTACAAGGGGATTAAGGAAGGACGTTAAGCTAGCAAAAACAGGAGAAGAAAGCTTAATTAATTCAGTAAACAAGACCTGCGCAACGCCTAAGCCAACCACTCCTAAAATGAGTATATAGCCCATAGCTTGGTAAGCACCGTTAACAGTGGCAAGTTTAGTTGGAAACGCTGTCTGTGTAAAGAGGATAATACCAGCCATGCTACCTACGAATAATAAAGAAACACTGGCAATGGTACGTGAATCAAGGTTGTGTAAATAAAATTTAGTTAGGTTAATATTATTACCATACAAAAAGCTCATCAACACAGGGATGACTGCATAGTAATTAATACCACCAACTTGTCCCTTTGATTCCACGAGTACCAGGAGCATGCTTCCTATGATTCCTAAAATAGCCCCTAGTGCCTCATGTCGATGGATCTTCTGCTTGTAGAAGCTTACCCCTACCAACAAGACAAAGACAGGCGTCAGTGAGTTAAGTATACCTCCCACAGCACTAGTGAGATGCATTTGGGCTTTAGCTCCTAAGAAAACAGGTATGAAAGTTCCTAGCAACCCTGAAATAAATAGCCATTTACACTGCCCCAAGGTCAGTTTAGATAATTGAGGTAAGGAGAACGGCAATAAAACTAGTGCGCCCGCAACAAGACGCAACGTGGCCACCTCAGTAGGCGAAAAGACTTGTAATCCTTTTTTGATAAGTATGTAAGAACTGCCCCATATACAAGACAATAAAATGAGAAAGAGCCAAACTAACAGCCTATTTTTCTGATGTTTCATAATCATATTCATATTCAATGAATCTATAAAGGTAGTACAAATGCACATAAGGAACTTCAAAAGCTGCTTGGAAGTAGTAGGGACTAGCTAATTATTTAGTAAGTTATGTCCTATACATGAAGCCGCTCATGGCACTCATGTACTGTTGGTAAATTGAAATAAAAAATACTAGATTCGTGTGCTTAGCGAGGGAACATAATGAGCCACAAGCTTATTGATTAATAGCTTAAAAAACATATAATCATGAAAAAATACATCCTACTTATCAGCATTGCGCTAGCCATGATAGCTGTGATGATTTATAAAAAACAAAGCAAAACTGTACAAATAACCCCCAAAAAAGTATTAGTGATCGCCAGTGATGCAACTTCAAAAGGACTAGATCCTATTCAGTCAAGTGATGGGTACTCAATACAAGAAATAGCCAAGGTCTATGAAGGATTGCTGGAATTTCATTACCTCAAAAGACCTTTTGAATTGTCCCCTAACCTTGCAGCGGCCATGCCTACTGTATCAGAAGATCAGCTAGTTTATACTTTTAAAATTCGGCAAGGCGTTATGTTTCAAGATAATCCTTGTTTTTCAAATAAAAGAGACAGAGAGCTAACAGCTGCAGACTTTGCATATTCTCTCAAACGGCTAGCAGACCCCAAATTGCAAGCTAGCGGGTTCTGGCTCATCGATGGTAAAATCAAGGGATTGAATACCTGGCGAGAACGATATACGGATAGTGCTACTGTCGATTATCAAGAAGAAGTAGAAGGGTTGAAGGCATTAGATCGGTACACGTTGCAGATTACCCTTACGAATCCCTCACCTCAGTTTTTGTATACCCTGGCAATGACACCGTGTTTTGTGGTGGCTCACGAAGCGGTATCTCATTATGGAGATGAGTTTATGAATCATCCTGTGGGCACAGGACCTTTCATATTGGAGAAATTCAGCACACAAGAGACTAGGCTTGTTTATCACAAAAACCCCACCTTTAGAGATAAGTTCTTTCCAACAGAAGCAGCAAATGAATATAAACATATGCTTACCTATGCCGGCCAAAAGCTACCCTTAGTAGATCAAATCATTGTTCATATCATACCAGCAACACAGCCTAGATGGTTGAAATTCCAAAACGGACAGATAGATGTTATCCAGCTAACAGATGACAAGTTTGCCTCTGAAGCAATAAAGGATATTCCTGCTTTTCAAAAAAAAGGCATCCAGCTATCTTACGTACCCCAATTATCGACCTGCTATATGATTTTTAATATGTCCCATCCCTTATTCAAGGATAATCTCCAATTACGCCAAGCAATGTCTTTGGCATTTGACGGAGAAGGCTACAATCAGCTGTTTTACAATTCAACAGCTACCCTAGCTCAATCCACCTTACCTCCAGGGCTTTCAGGGTATAGAGTGGATTATAAGAACCCTTACTTGAAACATGATCTTGCCAAAGCCAGGGAATACCTAGCTGCAGCTGGCTATCCTGGCGGGAAAGGTTTGCCTGAAATTACTTTGGATGTCATAGCTACAACAGACTGTAGACAAAAAGGAGAATTTTTCCAAAATTGTATGGCACAAATAGGCATCCGCATGAAGCTGATAGAGAATCTTTTCCCTACTTTAGTCAACAAGATTGATACCCAATCTACCATGCTCCATTATATGCAGTGGACCGCAGACTACCCAGATGCTGATAATTTCTTACAACTGTTTTATGGACCTGTGCGAAGAGGATCTATAGGGACTAACATGAACAATGTTGTCTTTGATTCTTTGTATAAAACAGCTAGTAAGTTACCAGATTCACCAGCTAGGACGGCGTTATATGAAAAACTTAACCAAATAGTAGCAGAGCAAGTTCCTGCTATTCATACTGTACATCCACCTCACGCATCTTTATATCATAGTTGGTTAAAAAATTACTGCTGGTCTAACTTTAACTTTGGTGTAGCGCAATATTGGGATGTGGATGTGGCACAAAGGGAAACAGCTGCTAAAAAGAAATAAATTGGGTGTCAGGAATTACATCCTGACACCGCTAACCAAACATATAATCATGAAAAAATACATCCTACTTATCAGCATTGCGCTAGCCATGATAGCTGTGTGGCTTTATAGAAAAAATAATAGAAACGTAGAAGTAAAGTCAGAAAAAGTATTAGCAATAGCCAACAATGCTCCGGTCAAAGGACTAGATCCTATTCAGACAAGTGATGTATACATGTCACAAGAAGTATCTAAGATCTACGAAGGATTATTGGAGTATCATTACCTCAAAAGACCTTTTGAACTATGTCCCAACTTGGCAGCGGAAATGCCGACTCTATCAGCAGATCAGCTCGTTTATACCTTTAAAATTCGACAGGGGGTCGTTTTTCACCATGATGCTTGTTTCCCTCATCAACAAGGTAGAGAGCTAACAGCTGCAGACTTTGTATATTCTCTCAAACGGTTAGCAGATCCCAAGCTGCAAGCTAGCGGGTTCTGGCTCATTGATGGTAAAATTAAGGGATTGAACGCCTGGAGAGAACGATATACGGATGGTGCTACTGTCGACTATCAGCAGGAAGTAGAAGGCCTGAAGGCACTAGACAAATTCACGTTACAGATTACACTTTCAAGTCCTTATCCTTTATTTTTGTATTCGCTTGCAATGCCTGCTTGTTTTGTGGTAGCTCACGAAGCCGTAGCCCATTATGGGGAAGAGTTTGTAAACCACCCACTAGGTACGGGGCCTTTTATGCTAAAAAAATTCAGCACACAAGATACCAGGCTCGTTTACCACAAAAATCCTACTTTTAGGGATAAGTTCTTTCCAAGCGAGGCCGCAGAGGAGTATAAGCATATGCTTACCTATGCCGGCCAGAAGCTCCCCTTAGTAGACCAAATCATCGTCCATATCCTACCAGAAGTACAACCTAGGTGGCTTAAATTCCAAAGCGGACAGATAGATATAATTGACCTTTCAGAAGACAAGTTTGCTTCCGAAGTGGTGAAGGATAACCAGCTTACCCCAGCACTACAAGAAAAAGGAGTCAACCTATTCTGTGTACCACAATTGTTGACCTGCTATATGATTTTTAATATGGCCCATCCCCTCTTCAAGGATAATATTAAATTACGCCAAGGGATGTCGTTAGCCTTTGACAGAGAAGGTTATAACCAGCTGTTTTATAATTCAACAGCTATACTTGCCCAATCAACAGTACCTCCAGGACTCGCAGGTTATAGAGAGGACTATAAGAATCCTTACCTAACCTATGATCTTGATAAAGCCCGCGAATATCTAGCTGCCGCTGGCTATCCAGAAGGTAAAGGATTACCCGAAATTACTTTGGACATCCCGGCGGAAATAGATTCCAAGCAAAAAGGAGAATTTATTCAAAGTTGCATGGCAAAAATAGGGATCCGTATTCAGTTGGTAGAAAACCTTTTCCCTGTGTTGATAAACAAAATAACGACTAAATCTACCATGTTGCATTATATGTGTTGGAGTGGAGATTATCCAGATGCTGAAAACTTCTTACAGCTGTTTTATGGTCCTACGCAGCCCGGAGGTATGGGCTCTAACATGAACCATACTACCTTTAATTCCTTGTATGAAACAGCAAGTAAGTTACCGAATTCACCAGCTAGGACAGTGCTCTACGAACGGCTCAATCAAATAGCAGCAGAACATGTCCCTGCTATGTATACCGTACACCCACCGCATGTGTCTTTGAATCATAACTGGTTAAAAAATTACTGCTGGTCTAACTTCCATTATGGTACAGAGTTGTATTGGGATATAGATGTAGCTAAAAAGAAATAAATTGGGTGTCGGGGCAGCCCTGGCACCATTACCCAACTATATAATCATGAAAAAATATATCCTACTTATAAGTATTGTAGTAGCCATAATAGCTGTGTGGCTTTATAGAAAACACAATAGAAGCGTAGAAGTAAAGTCAGAAAAAGTATTAGTAATAGCCAATGATTCTAAGTTGCAAGGGCTAGATCCTATTCATATAGATGACGTATTCACGACACGAGAGATAGCCAAGGTCTACGAAGGATTGTTAGAATTCCATTATCTCAAAAGGCCTTTCGAATTATCCCCTAACCTAGCAGCGGCTATGCCTACTGTATCAGAAGATCAGCTAGTTTATACTTTTAAAATTCGGCAAGGCGTTATGTTTCAAAATGATCGTTGTTTCCCTAATAACAAGGGTAGGGAGTTAATAGCTGAAGACTTTGTATACGCTTTCAAAAGGCTAGCAGATCCGAAACAGCAAGCCAAAGGTTTTTGGATCATTGACAATAAGATTAAGGGGCTCAACGCATGGCGACAAAAGTATGCAGATGCTACTGCTGCTGATTATCAGGAAACAATAGAAGGTATCAAGTCACTAGACCGATACACTTTACAGATTACCCTCACGAGCCCTTTCTCTCAGTTTTTGTATGCTTTGACACTGCCCCCTTGTTTTGTGGTGGCCCACGAAGCTGTATCCCATTATGGCGAAGAGTTTATGAATCATCCTGTAGGTACAGGACCATTTGTCCTAGAAAAGTTTAGTACACAAGATTCCAAGCTTATTTATCGTAAAAACCCAACATTTAGAGATAAATTCTTTCCGACCGAGGCGGCAGATGAGTATAAACACATGCTTGTGTATGCGGAACAGAAGCTACCCCTTGTAGACCAAGTGATCGTCTATATACTTCCCGAAGTACAGCCTAGGTGGCTGCAATTTCAAGGCGGACATATAGACGTCATTAATCTTTCATCAGACAAGCTGGGTTCTGAAGTGGTGAAGGATAATAAAATATCCCCTGCTCTTCAAGAAAAAGGGGTCAACTTATTTTGTGTACCGCAATTAGCAACTAGCTATACGGTTTTCAATATGGTACACCCCTTATTTAAAGATAACCTCAAATTACGCCAGGCGATGTCGTTAGCCTTTGATGGAGAAGGCTATAACAGGTTATTCTATGATTCAACAGCTATACTTGCCCAATCAACAATACCTCCAGGGCTTGCAGGCTACCAAGCAGGTTACAAGAATCCTTATTTGACCCATGACCTTACCAAAGCCCGAGAATATTTGGCTGCAGCTGGTTATACTGATGGAAAAGGGTTACCTGAAATTACCTTAGACGTATCGTCTAGAACAGATTCTAAACTGAAGGGAGAATTTTTTCAAAGTTGTATGGCAAAAATAGGTATCCGCATCAAGATAATAGAGAATCTTTTTCCTGTGTTGATGAACAAGTTAGTAACCAAATCTACCATGCTGCATTCTATGTCTTGGACTGCAGACTATCCAGATGCTGAAAACTTCTTACAACTTTTTTATGGGCCTGTACAGCCAGGAAGTATAGGGTCTAATATGAATGACCCTAGTTTCAATTCTCTTTATGCAACAGTAAGTAAGTTACCAGATTCACCAGCTAGGACAAAACTATATGAGCAAATCAATCAACTAGTAGCAGCATATGTACCTGCCGTCTATACCGTACATGCTCCACATATCTCTTTATATTATAGTTGGGTGAAAAATTACTGTTGGTCTAACTGCCACTTTGGTACAGAGCAATACTGGGATATAGATGTAGCACAAAGGCAAGCGGCTGCTAAAAAATAGGAGTGTCAGGAAAAACCCTAACACCACATGCACAAAATAGGCATTGGGGGTTGATGGGTAGGAGTGTAATGATATGGAGGCACAAGCGGGTTGCCAGGGCCACTGCGTAGCCTGGCAATGATAGCTTGCTCCATAGCAAAATAGATTATGCAAGAAGCCTAGCGTATTGATGTTTAACCTATAATAACCTATGAACAAAACAAGAAGATTACTATATGTGGCAGCCTTGTTGGCAATCATTACAACCTGGTATTTCATCAAAAAATACCATACCGCTGCTGTACGGCCGCCAAATGAAAAAGTATTACATACTGCTATTAATGCTAAAATTCAAAGCCTAGAACCCACTATAGCGCAGGACTATTATACTTGCAAGGAATTAGCAAAGGTCTATGAAGGGTTATTAGCGTACCACTATCTCAAAAGGCCCCTGGAATTAATCCCCAACCTAGCAGCGGCTATGCCTACCGTGTCAGCAGATCAATTGGCATATACCTTTACCATCCGACAAGGAGTCAAGTTTCACGATAATCGTTGTTTTCCCAATGGGAAAGGGAGGGAGTTAACGGCTCATGATTTTGTGTACGCTCTCAAACGGCTAGCAGATCCAAAACAACAATCTTTAAACTTTGGCTTATTAGAGGGCAAAATCAAAGGACTCGACGAGTGGCGGCAGAAATATACAGATGCTGAACAAGTAGATTACGCGGAAGAGGTAGAAGGATTAGTAGCTTTAGACGATCGTACCTTACGTGTTACACTCACCCATCCATGGCCCCAGTTCTTATATACCTTGACTACTGCCGCTTGTTATGTATTTCCTCCTGAAGCAGTAGCATTTTATAAAGAAGAGTTTGGCAATAATCCTGTAGGCACAGGTCCTTTTTTGATGAAGACTTTTAAGCCAGAGCACACTACCCTTACCTATTATAGAAACCCTCATTTCCGAGCTACCTATTTTCCTAGCGAAGCAGCACCAGCTTACCAACATATGCTCGCTTATGCAGGTAAAAAAATACCCTTTGTGGAAAAAATAGTTACCAACATACTACCCGAGGGACAACCCAGATGGCTCTCATTCAACAAAGGTCACCTAGACGTAATAGATATTTCTAGGGATATGATTGCCAACACAGTTATACAGCATCAGGAGCTCATACCAGCCTTAAAGGCCCATGAAGTACAGCTATTTCAAGAGCCAGAATTAGGAACAGGCTGCATTGTATTCAATCATGCTGATCCGCTCTTCAAGAATAATCTGAAGTTGCGGCAAGCACTGTCCATGGCATTTGACGGACAACAATATAATCAGCTTTTCCACAATGGATCAGCCACTTTAGCACAATCTATCTTACCGCCAGGAATAGGAGGGTATCAAAAAGATTATGTGAACCCTTATCGCAAGTATGATCTTCAAAAAGCTAAACAATACCTAGCTGAGGCTGGTTATCCAGGAGGGAAAGGTCTTCCTGAAATAACGTTGGATGTTTCAGCTACTACAGATGCCCGACAAAAAGGTGAGTTTATTCAAAAATGTATGGAAAAGCTAGGTATACGTATTAGCGTGATTTCTAATACCTTTCCAGAGTTAGTCAAAAAGATTGATACAGGCTCAACCATGATGCATACGATCAGTTGGGTAGCATATTATCCTGATGCAGAAGTTTTCTTAAAGCTATTCTACAGCAAAAACCCAGTAGGCATTGGCATTAACTATCATCATCCAACCTATGACGCTCTGTATGAACAAGCTGTAAACATGCCAGACTCTCCGGCTAGAACAAAGCTTTATGAGCAGCTCAACCAATTTGTAACAGAACAGGTACCTGTCATTTATAATATGCATCTTAATAAGATAGTCCTTTGCCAGGGTTGGATCAAGAATTACCTTTTATCAGACTGTATAAATGGTACAGAGATATATATGGATGTGGACATGGCTCAAAAACGAAAAATACTGGATAAACTACACCAAGAAGGCAAGTGATAAGAAGAATTTAGGAGTGTCCGGGAAAAACCCTGACACCAAAGTTAGGAGTATCGAGAAGTCACCACTGTGCCTCATTGCGATGTCACTGCGAACTCGAAGAACCGTAGCAGAGGACCGTGGCAGTCTATAGGGGCGTGGCAGCCTGATAGCACTATATGTTGCAGGAATGAGTTCCTGCAACCACAAAAAAAGGAGAAGTTCACTATATGTTGCAGGAATGAGTTCCTGCAACCACAAAAAAAGGAGAAGTATACC
>CAZZEE010000002.1:0-16699 GCA_964652695.1 uncultured Cytophagales bacterium | reverse complement strand
TATACCACTATATGTTGCAGGAATGAGTTCCTGCAACCACAAAAAAAGGAGAAGTATACCACTATATGTTGCAGGAATGAGTTCCTGCAACCACAAAAAAAGGAGAAGTTACCACTATATGTTGCAGGAATGAGTTCCTGCAACCACAAAAAAAGGAGAAGTTCACTATATGTTGCAGGAATGAGTTCCTGCAACCACAAAAAAAGGAGAAGTAAATCATTGCTATGGGCATCTATCACTATACCATCAGGCGCTTGTTGTATACCATTCCCATCCTCATGGGGGTTTGTATGCTTATCTTTTTGATCTTCAATGTAGTAGCAGGGGATCCTACACCGTTGTTATTAGGTAAACATGCAACTGCTAAGCAGATGGCTGCATTGCGCCATGAACTAGGTTTAGATAAACCTTGGTTTACTCAGTACCTAGACATACTCAAGTCTGGCTTTACCTTTGACTTTGGAAGGTCGTGGGCCAGCAAACAAAAAATCATTGCTATGCTGCAGTCAGGGGCTTGGGTATCTCTTACCTTGGTTATACCCGCATTTATAGTTACTGGTCTTCTATCCATAGGCATGGCCCTGTTAGCTGCCTTCTATAGAGGGAAATTCATAGACAAAACTATGATACTCATCACTGTGATGTTGATGAGTATTTCTGCACTGACGTATATCTTATTTGGTCAATGGCTACTTGCCTATAAGTTAGGTTGGTTTGAAATTGCGGGCTATGATCCCCATTTCCCTGAAGTGCTCTCCTATATCGTTCTACCCAGCATCATCCTGGTCATCCTAAGTATTGGTTCTGATATGCGGTTTTATAGAACCGTTATCCTCGACGAAATGCATCAAGACTACGTGCGTACTGCTAGAGCCAAAGGGCTGACAGAATGGATTGTCCTGAGTAAACATGTTCTCAAAAATGCGATGATTCCCATTGCCACCAACTTGATTATCCAAATTCCTTCGTGGCTACTAGGAACCATCTTAGTAGAGAGCTTCTTTGGGATACCAGGCTTGGGAGGCATCCTCCTCCATGCGATTAATAACTCAGATTTTCCCGTCATCAAAGCTATGACCGTGTTATCTGCTGTATTTTATATTGTCCTCAATGTGGCTACAGATATACTGTATACCTGGTTAGACCCACGTATCAAATTATCCTAGCAATTCCATGAAAAATTTGTTCACAGCATCTATCTGGCTACAACCTCTGCAACGTTTAACGAAAAGCAAGCTCACTACCATAGCATTGGTAATTGTCTTGGCTTATACCCTTATAGCCTTATTAGCTCATTGGGGTGTTGTAGCAGGTGATTGGAACACAGAGGTTGGAGAATCATATGAAACACCTAGTAGACAGCATTGGTTGGGAACGGACATCTTCGGCAGAAGCGTAGCAGCCAAAATCATCAAAAGCACCGAGATGGCCATGAGCATCGGCTTTGTAGTAAGCCTGATAACCATTGTGTTCGGTGTAGTGCTAGGTGCCCTGGGCGGCTATTTTGGAGGTATAGTGGATGAGCTGGTTAGCTGGATCTGTAGTACGCTTGCCTCTATCCCGAATATCATGCTGCTGATAGCTTTTACCTTCATCTTGGGGAAAGGGATCCTAGCTGTATATATTGCCCTTGGTATGACCAACTGGGTAGATGTATGTAGGTTGATTCGAGGAGAAGTAATCCGACATAAAGATAGGGAGTATGTGCAAGCAGCCACTGCTATTGGGGCAAGTAACCTGAGCAAGCTATATAAGCATATCTTACCCAATGTGCTACACATTGTCATCATCCAGGTTTCAGCTATCTTTCAGATTGCTATCAAATCAGAGGTCATCCTTTCCTACCTAGGACTAGGTGTACAGAACAGTCCCAGCTGGGGGGTGATGATTAACGATGCCAAGGTAGAACTACTAAGTGGCGTATGGTGGCAAATTACCTTTGCTACGCTGGCTATGTTTTTGATAGTGCTTGCTTTTAACATCCTGAGCGATGCTTTACGTGATGCGTTAGATCCTAAATTAAGAGGAAAGTAATGTATGCTTGAAAAAATATTAACCGTCGAGAACCTTGTTACCCAACTGGCAACTGATCAAGGACCTATCTTGCCTGTCAATGGTGTTTCTTTTGATGTATACAAAGGAAAGACGTTGGGTATTGTAGGTGAATCAGGGTCCGGCAAATCGGTGACAGCCTTGTCCATCATGCGACTGATTAACCCACCTTTGGGTAATGTCATTGGAGGGCATATTTGGCTAGGTGATCAAGATTTACTGCAGTTGTCAACTAGAGAGATGCGGAAAGTACGCGGTAATCAGATAGCCATGATCTTCCAAGAACCTATGACCTCCCTCAACCCTGTCTTTACCATTGGTTACCAGATAGAAGAAGCTATACAACTTCATCAACAGCTTGGTCGGCAAGCAGCGCGTGCTCAAGCCATCGAGTTACTCAACTTAGTGGGTATTCCTGCCCCTGCAAATAGAATTCATGAATATCCCCACCGGCTTTCTGGGGGTATGCGACAAAGGGTCATGATCGCCATGGCATTATCTAGTAAGCCAGCAGTCCTCATTGCCGATGAGCCTACTACAGCGTTGGATGTAACGATACAAGCGCAGATCTTGGACCTCATGGGTAAGCTACAAGAAGAACTAGCTATGGGGATTATCCTCATCACCCATGACCTAGGGGTAGTAGCGGAAGTATGTCACGAAGTAGCAGTGATGTACTGTGGCAAGATCATAGAAAAAGCCCCTGTTCAGGAACTATTTGCTCATCCTCAACATCCCTATACCCGTGGATTGTTATCGGCTATTCCTTCATGGGAGGGGGGGAGAACCCAAGTTCATAGGCGTTTAGAGACTATCAAAGGCATAGTACCTTCTTTGGATCAGTTGCCTATGGGCTGTAGCTTTCAAGATCGTTGCTATAGGGTACAACCCAATTGTAGAGGTAAACAAGGAATTCCTCCATTGGAAGAAAAAAAGCCAGGACATCTAGCAGCGTGCTTTCACCCGTTATTAGAACGTCAGGAAGTTGTAATTGCGAGGCCGCAAAGCAGCCCTGGCAAATCCTGACCCCACTGAACCGTACCATCCCACAACACCATGGAAGTAAAACGAAATGAAACTTATTTAGAGAGTCAGAAAGTAATTCCTGACATCACTGAAACTTTACTAGAAATACGTAACTTAACCAAGTATTTCCCCATCAAGAAAGGAATCTTCAACCAAGAGGCAGGATCAGTACGTGCCCTAGACGATGTGAGTTTGCGCATCAAAAAAGGAGAAACCTTGGGGCTGGTAGGGGAATCTGGCTGTGGCAAATCCACGCTCGGGAAAACATTATTACGACTCATTGAGCCGAGTGCAGGTCAAATTATCTTTGATGGGGTGGACATCACGCAACTGAATGCTAAAGGAATGCGCGCCATGCGGCAAAAGATGCAAATCATCTTCCAGGATCCATATGCAGCCCTTAACCCCAGGATGTCGATTAAAGATATGCTAACAGAGCCATTGAAAATCCACAATCTTTGCACCACGGCGGAAGAACGAAGCAGAAGGGTTCACGAGCTATTAACCTACGTTCAGCTACCCAAAAATGTGCTTAGCAAGTATCCACATGAATTCTCTGGTGGACAACGTCAACGCATTTGCATTGCCAGGGCATTGGCCGTCAAGCCTGAATTTATTGTTTGCGACGAATCTGTCTCAGCCCTCGACGTCTCTATCCAAGCCCAAGTGATCAACCTACTAATGGATCTACAGCAGGAATTAGGGCTCACGTATTTATTCATCGCCCACGACCTGAAGGTGGTAGAATTCATCTCTCATCAAGTAGCCGTGATGTACTTAGGTAGGATCGTTGAGCAAGCTTCTGCGCAAGACATATATCAACACCCACAGCATCCATATACGCAAGCGTTGCTGTCAGCTATTCCGATTCCAGATCCTACCTACAAAAAAGAGCGTATCATCTTGCAAGGGGATGTACCCAGCCCTATTACCCCACCTGCAGGATGTCATTTTCACCCTAGATGTTGGAAATGTACCACATTATGCCAAGAGCAATATCCGGAAGTAACACATCTAGATGAATCGCATTGGTTTAGGTGCCATCATCCGCTGAGGAAGTAAGCACCCCTACGGTGAAGACCAGAAGCACCCCCTGATACTACCTTATAATAAACTTCTTGTAAGCAGGAAGTCTAATGCATAAATTTGCATACCGTACTGATTTTTTATGAAACAACAATATCCTGTATATAAGCAACTGGACCTTGTCCAGATAGCACAAGAGATACATGCTTTTTGGCAAACCCACCAAACCTTTGCTACCTCTATAAACAACCGAGTAGGCAAGCCTATTTTTACCTTTTATGAAGGTCCTCCCTCTGCCAACGGAGAACCTGGTATCCACCATGTGTTGTCTCGTACCCTGAAGGATATATTTTGCAGATACAAGACCTTGCAAGGTTATCAGGTACAAAGAAAAAGCGGTTGGGATACCCATGGACTACCCGTAGAACTACAGGTGGAAAAGTCATTAGGCATCACCAAAGAAGAGATTGGGAAAAAGATCAGCATAGCAGACTACAATGCGCATTGTCGCCAGACAGTGATGCGGTATAAGTCTCAATGGGAAAAGCTAACAGCCCAACTAGGGTACTGGATAGATACCGACCACCCTTACACTACCTTTGATGCAGACTATATAGAGTCTCTCTGGTCTCTCCTCCAACAGTTTTATCAAAAAGGGCTGCTATATAAAGGATATAGCATACAACCGTATTCTCCAGCGGCAGGGACAGGATTAAGTTCCCATGAGCTAAATCAACCTGGGTGTTATAAGCCAGTAAAAGACCTCACCGTGGTAGCGCAGTTCAAACGCCAGAACCCAGAAAATGCATATTTCTTAGCATGGACTACCACTCCCTGGACCTTGCCAGCCAATAGCGCTTTGGCAGTAGGAGAAAATATCCAATATGTCCAAGTACAGACCTACAACCCCTACACCCATCAACCTGTACAAGTCATCCTAGCTGAAGCAGCATTACCTCGTTATTTTACACATCCTTTTGATAGTCAAGCAGTACAACAATATAAACCAGGGAATACACCCATACCTTGGGAAATAATAGCGCGTTATCAAGGTAAAGACTTGGTAGGGCAAACCTATGAGCAGCTCCTCCCCTATGTACAACCCACCGCACCTGCTTTTCGAGTAGTGGCAGGTGATTTTGTGACTACGGAAGAAGGAACAGGGATTGTGCACATAGCACCTACTTTTGGATCCGATGATATGCGGTTGGCCCAAAAGTTAAATATACCCGCTATCACGGTTGTGCGAGATAGCAAAGAGGTTCCCATTGTAGATAAACAAGGGCGCTTTGTAGAAGAGATTACCGACTGGGCTGGAAAATATGTGAAGGAAGGTTATGAACCTGCGAGTGTAAGTCAGCAACCCGACTACAAATCCGTAGACGTACTGATTGCTACCAAGCTCAAACAAGAGAATAAGGCTTTCCATGTAGCTAAGTATGAACATACGTATCCACATTGTTGGCGTACGGACAAGCCCATCCTATACTATCCCCTTGACGCTTGGTTTATACGTACTACCGCCTACAAAGAGCGACTGATAGCACTCAACAAAACCATCACCTGGAAGCCTGCTTCAACAGGTGTAGGACGCTTTGAAAACTGGTTAGAGAACTTGGTTGACTGGAACTTAAGCCGGGATCGTTTCTGGGGAACTCCTTTGCCCATCTGGCAAACGGAAGATCAGCAAGAGGAAATTTGTATGGGCTCTGTACAAGAGCTTCGGGAAGAGGTAGCCAAGTCCATCGCTGCTGGATTTATGCAAGATCCGCTACCAGCTGAGTTAGATTTACATCGTCCGTATGTAGATAACATCATTCTAGTAAGTAAGTCTGGGAAGAAAATGTACCGAACACCTGACCTGGTTGATGTTTGGTTTGACTCAGGGGCTATGCCTTATGCACAATGGCATTATCCATTTGAAAATCAAGAGCTGTTTCACCAGCACTTCCCAGCTGATTTCATTGCAGAAGGGGTAGATCAAACACGAGGTTGGTTTTTTACCTTACATGCTATTGCGGTGATGTTGTTTGATAGTGTGGCTTTTAAGCATGTCATCTCCAATGGGCTGATCTTGGATAAGCATGGTAATAAGATGTCTAAGAGACTAGGTAACTCCATTGATCCTTTTCAAATCATCCAGCAGCATGGACCTGATGCCCTACGCTGGTACATGATTAGCAATGCGGCCCCCTGGGATAACCTCAAGTTTGACGCAGAAGGGTTGATAGAGATCATTCGTAAATTCTTCTTTACCCTCTATAATACGTATAACTTTTTTGCCTTGTATGCGAATCTAGATGGCTTTAGGGCTTCAGATGAATCTATACCGCTTGCAGCAAGACCAGAGATAGATAGGTGGATACTTTCTAGACTACATAGCCTCATTCAGCTTGTCACCACCGAACTAGATGCTTATGAGCCCACTAAGGCGTGTCGCGCCATTCAAGACTTCGTGGTAGAGGATCTCAGCAACTGGTATGTGCGATTGAATAGAAAGCGCTTTTGGAAAAGTGAACCAAGTCCTAACAAAACTGCTGCTTATCAAACGCTCTATACTTGTTTGGAAACTGTTGCCAAACTAGCTTCCCCTTTTGCCCCTTTCTATGCAGATCGGTTGTATCAGGACCTACAACTTCAATCAGACGAGGCACTTTCTGTACATATAAGTGATTTCCCACGAGCAGACCTAGGGGCTATTGACTCAGCTTTAGAAGCCCAAATGCAGCAAGCACAAACGATCGTGTCATTGATACACTCGCTGCGGAAGAAACACAATATTAAAGTCAGGCAGCCCCTTACCAAGTTGATCATTCCTACTACAGACAAGACCATACAAGCACAAATAGAGGCTGTAGCAGGCTTGATATTAACGGAAACCAATATCAAGCAAATAGCCTACATGGAGGATCACAGCGGAATCGTTACTAAAAAGGTAAAGCCTAACTTCAAACAGTTGGGTCAGCGGTATAAAGCACAACTGAATGGTATTGCTACTGCACTTATGGAACTTACTCCTGTTGATATTCAGCACTTGGAGCAACAGGGGGCTATGAACCTGCAAGTAGGCACGGAATCGATCCACTTAACGTTGGTAGATGTGCTGATTGTTTCAGAGGATATACCAGGCTGGTCTGTTGCTAGTCATGAGGGCATAACGGTAGCTATGGATATCACCATTACGGAGGAGCTGCGGCAGGAAGGCATAGCCCGGGACATCGTCAATCGGGTGCAAAACATGCGAAAATCCATGGACTTGGCTATACAAGATAAAATCCAATTGACCATAGCTACACCAGAAGCTTTTGTACAAGAAGCCATAGCCGCTCATAAGGGCTATATCTGCCAAGAAACACAGGCTTTGCAATTGGATGTAGTACCCACTTTATCTACAGGGGAAGAGGTAGAAATAGATAACTATACTTTACGCATTCAAGTGGGGGTGGTTTCAGGAGCTCACTCCTGAAACCATAAATGCCATCTTACAGCACTCGCTCGGCTAGAGCCGAGCGAGTAATAATATATACTCAAGCCATCTGAAAGTTAGAAAACTAACTTAATAGGAATGTTGTTTTAACTGGATTCCTGCCTTCGCAAGAATGACACCGCGGTCGTTAATACTAAAACTTCGACCAAGAATGAGTATATATGCTAGGTTGCAATATAGCTTATGTAGAATAAATCTACTTATAGTGACTAAAACAAATGAAATTGATGATGTATCACAAATAGTCGTCACTCGGCTGAAACTAAACGACTGTGTATTTAAGCTATAGCTTGGTTCAAGCGCTATCGCTTGGACCAGGTTGTAGACTTGGAGGCACAAGCCAGAAGGCTTGCGCCATTGAGGGGACGACTTAAGAGGAATACCTTATTTTTTTGTGGACTTACCCTCTTCTACACCTTCCTCATCTTTAACAACTTGCAAGGCTGTAACCCCTCCAGAAATAATAAACTTCATCACTTCTGTACCACTCAGACCTGGCAAAGGCTTCACGATTTCTTTGGGTACAATATATAGTTCTCCAGAAAAACTGTAACACTGGGGAACATAAACAGCAACGTTTCCTGGAAGATTTAAGCTTTCTAAATCGGGTTGCGTTATAAAACCAATTTTCTGTATCATACGCTCTAGATTGACCGTTACTAATACGGGCTTATCGAATTTCTTTTTATTACCTACAAAAGCAGCTATTAACTCTTTGAGAGAAGTATAAATCAGACTGATCAAGGGCACCTTGATAATGAACTTTTCGATCGCATCAAATATAGAAAGTACCAACAAGCTGCTCCCTAAATAGCCAAAAAGTGTAATAGCAACTATTGTGATGATCATCCCTAACCCAGGAATGTTGATTCTGATGATGCGATCCATCCAGTTGATAGCTATTGATATGATATAGCCTGTCAATGCAAAAGGTACAATGAGAAGGACCCCACGGATAAAGTACTTGAATAGGGTATTGACCAGCTTTTTATCAAATTGAATGTTCATAGGCAGCAACTAGATAAGATATTTAATTCATAAAATTTGAATAACTAGGTTAACCCTCTCTATATTATCAAAGCTATATATGGGCGGTTGCTAGTAAACGGTACGCTAGGTAATTTAAGGATTTCTTTTGTAAAAAAAATGGATATGAAGGAGAAGTCGTTATTGCAAGTTATTGCCTGTGTTGTTCGTGGAATACCTTCCTACTATTGTCGACTTAATTCTCTCTGCAAATCCCTTTCTTTGATATGCTGGCGCTTATCATACAGCTTTTTACCTTTCGCCAAGGCAATTTCTAGCTTGGCTCTATTATTGGCGTCAATAAACAGCTGAATAGGTGCAATCGTCATTCCTTTTTCTTTGTTTTTAGTAAGCTTATTGAGCTCCTTCCTTGTCAAGAGCAACTTCCTTTCTCTATTTTCCTCATGATTATAAATGTTCCCTTGCTCATAGGGGGCAATATGCATATTCTTGATCCAAAGCTCACCCTGTACCAAGTAGCAATAAGCTTCTTGTAAGCTTACTTTTGCCTTCCGAATAGACTTGATTTCCGTTCCAGTTAATACAATGCCCGCTGTATACTTATCTAAAAAAGTATAGTTAAAGCTCGCTTGCTTATTTCGGATCACAAGACCTGTGGTTTTGTTTTTAGGGGCAGCCATATGAGGTTAAAAGGAATAGCATGAGAAAGTATTTAGGAGTGTTCAGGAAAATCGCTAATATATGTCATTCTATGTTTGTCGAAGGTAATAAAATAGTTTAAAAGATAATTAGATTCGGGATTTAATTGCTTTTTCTTTTGGTTCAAGTATAGCAACCAGCTGAAGCTGACGGTCTATTTTGAAACCACTTCACTATTCATACCTAGTTTCCCCAATTATTGATCAAGTCCTTAATCTCTTGGTCTTTACCAAGATCTGCTGCTGTTTTGTTGTCGTTATTCTTGATGTTTTTATCAGCTCCCTGAGCCAGGAGTAGCTTGGCAATTTCTTGCTGTCCTTGACTAGCAGCCACATGTAAAGCTGTATTGCCCTCATTATCTGTTGCATTGGTATCTGCCCCTTTGTCGAGGAGGATGTGGACTACTTCTTGATGGCCACCCTTGGTTGAAAGATGTAAAGCTGTCTCTTCTTGAATGTTTTTGGCATTATTGACATCAGCTCCATCTGCTATAGCTTGCTTTAACATGTCTACATTACCCGTACTAGCGGCTGGCAGCAAAGCTATTTTTATTTCTGGGGTCAATTTAATTAATATTTCATCTATCTCTTCTCCGTTGCTACCTAAGAGTGTAAAATAAATAAAATTTAGATTATCAGGCGTATTATTCTTGACCTTGACAACAATCTCCTGTTGCTTAGCTAACTTTTCTAGTTCTGTTCCCGAGAACATTTTGTAATTTGTTGATTGGTCCAAGATCGTACCTATATCCTCTATAGATACTATTATGTCTTTCCCTTGGTTTCTCCATGCTGTCAATTGAAACTTAATAAAATCTATAGATTGTTCGTGAGAGTCAGTTACTAGCTTCCATTTACACTCGCCGGTCTCCCCTTGTTTGGCTATTATAAAAATTGCTTCTTTGGGAAGCATATTTATAGGATAGCGATTAAGTTGGATAGTATCTATTGTAGTTACTTGCTGCCCACATATTATTTCCATTTGTAGCAGAGCTTCTCTGGCTGTTTGGAAGTCTATGGCTACATATATTTCCTCTGTAGATGCACCAGCAGCCAAGTCTAGAACAGGGATAGAGGTGGTTGTAACCGTATGATTGAAAAGTACTGCTGCACGACTTGTCTCATCTTCACTGATGTTGGTGCACCGCAAGGACAACTCTTTAGCTATCTCTTTACCTGTATTTTTAATAATAACTACAAGCCGGTTGCTATTTCGATCATAGCATAATTTTTCAAATTGTAGAGATAAAGTGGGTAGGGTGTTATCTATAGGGGGACTTTCGATAGGATTATTATCGGTAGGAGCATTTAGCTGACAGACACATCCACATTGGTTTCCAAGAGAAGCAACACAGACAATGAATAGCCATATGTACCAGGATAGGCTTAAGAAACGTTGTAGTGTAAAAGTGAAAAAGTTTTTCATATAAAATGTTCTTGACACCACTATATCATATAGACATACTAGGGAAAACTTTAGTTGTCAAATCCGCAAAGTCCTGTGCTACATATTGATAGTGCGCAGCCATGGCTACCATGGCTGCATTGTCCGTACAATACGCACGGGCAGGCACATCAAGTTTCCAATGGTGCTGTTGCGCTAATTGTGCCAATGCTTGTCTAAGGCCTTGGTTAGCAGCCACCCCACCTGCCAACGCCACGCTCGTAAGTCCTGTCTGGGTCATAGCCTTTTTTACTTTACTGAGTAGCATCTGGACCAATGTATGCTGAATACTCGCACAAATATCAGCCCGATGTGCCGCTATAAAGTTAGGATCTTTTTGCGTATTTTTGTGAATGAACTGAAGGAAGGCTGTCTTAATACCACTAAAGGAGAAGTCAAGTCCAGGCATCATCGTAGCAGGAAACTGGAATCTAGTAGGATCCCCTTCTTGGGCATGTTGATCAATTAATGCACCACCTGGATAGGGAAATCCCATCATCTTGGCAATCTTATCATAAGCCTCTCCTACTGCGTCGTCTTGCGTCTGACCCAGCAGCTGCATAGAGGTATGGCTCTTTACTAATACAAGTTGGGTATGACCACCACTCACTACCAGGCATAAGAAAGGAAAAGTAGGCGGTATTTCTCCTATAAAATTGGCAAGTATGTGCGCCCGCATGTGGTGAACCGCGATAAGGGGGATAGCTAAGCCTAGGGCCAAGGCTTTGGCAAAGCAGGCCCCCACTAACAAGGCACCTAATAAGCCAGGACCTTGGGTGAAAGCTATAGCCTGTAAGGAAGACTTCGATAGGTTGGCATCTGACAACGCTTTATCAACCATGTGAATGATCTTTTGTTGGTGAGCCCTAGAAGCTAATTCGGGCACAACTCCTCCGTACATTTCATGGATAGATTGGCTGGCAACTACATTGCTTACTATCTTGCCATTGCTGATAACAGCCGCGGCTGTCTCGTCACAGGACGACTCTATTGCTAATATATGTAAGTCTTTTTGTTGCATTGCGTATTACTAATCAAACAACGAAGTTAAAGCAAAATGTGATAGCTGCTTGCGTGGCATGGCTAGGGATTGTGCGTGGTGACAGGAGCTCACTCCTGCCACTCAATGAGTGCGGTGGGTGTCCAAATGTGGACTGCCACGGCTGCTGGGCAGTCTCGCAATGGCGGTCCGGTTACTCATAAATTCCTTCCTTCCCAGACTGCCACGCCACCACGTGGCTCGCACTGACGTTAAAATACTTGATTCTACAAAATGTCTATTCATCAACCAACGAAGATAAAGAAAAATGTGTTAGCTGCTTGGGTAGCATGGCTAGGGATTGCCCTAGGCGCTCTAATCATAGCTGCTGGGCTATATCTACATCTTCCACAAGTTCAAAATACGCTTTTTAGTAAACTAATTCAGCACGTCAACCATCAAACACAATTTCATATCCAACACAAGCAATTTCGTTTTACTTGGTTTCACAAAATTTTGCTGGAAGGCTTAGAAATCAAGGACCCTAATGATCAAATAGTATGCGCTATCCCCCAACTAAAACTGCATATTAACCCTTTTACCCTGCTTTGGAAAAAAGACCTAACAATCAACTACATAGAAATCAAGGATGGCAAACTACAGCTCGTTCAAGGCCAAAAAGAAAAAAAATTTAATATTCAACTCCTGCTAGACCGACTGGTGGCAGACGACACAGCTGCTAGCCATTCGATTCCAAAGACCCCCCACATAACCATACACAAAGCGTTATTAAATAACTTTTCATTGCTTCTAGACGACCAGACAAGACCACCTATAGGAGGCTTTGATCCTTATCACATTCATCTAGAAAGTATAACGGCTGAGCTGTCTAAGTTTCATTACGATAAAGACAAATGGGTAGGCAACTTACAGAAGTTTGCAGGCTATGATTTAACCCAAAACTTAGGTATCCAGCAAGTACAGGGGAAATTTAAATTCACACCCACTGTATCCGAGTTACAACACTTATACATTGCAACAGAATCCAGCTACCTACAGGGTGATTTCACCTTGACCCATGAAGGGTTAGCATCATTTATTCATGCACCTCATCAAGTTCACATCATAGCCCAGATAGACGAACTACAATTAGACACCCAAGAATTAGCTCCCTTCTTACCGTATGTACAAGGATATGATACAACCTACAAATTGAAAGGTAGGATAGTAGGTAAATTAAACGACTTTGCTGTAGAAGATTTTCACGTGGCATTTGGACAACATCCAAGTCACTTAGGTGGATCTGCCAAAATTCAAGGGCTTCCAAAAGTGGATGAGGTTTCTTTCTCTGTGGAAATCAATCAAGGATGCCTACACGCAGAAGACTTATTGCTTCATATCCCGCGACAACATCATACTACTTTGCAGAAGATAAAGCTCTGTAATGTCCAAGGCACTGTCGCTGGTACCCTCCATAACTTGGTGACCAAAGGCCAGTTTTCAACAGGTATAGGACAGGTAAGTACGAACCTAGCTATACAGATAGATAAAGCTACCCACCATATCGGCTACCAAGGCGAAATAACTACCACAGATCTTCATGTGGGTCAATTGCTAAACTTACCACAGCTAGGAGAAGTAACGCTACACACGCACATAGATGGCCAAGGTATAGACCCAGCAACAGCTAATTTATATGTGAAGACCTCCATACAAAAATTGGGATTTCATAGGTATGACTATCAAAACATACACTTGGATGGTAGATTGGCAAATTCTCTCTTCAAAGGGAATATATCGATAGAAGATCCTCATGTGAGGTCATATCTTGCTACGCAGGTCAACTTCCATGGTGCTAAAAAAGAAGTATTAGTGGAAGGCCTACTAAGCTCTTTAGCTGCTGATAAGTTAGGACTGACAACCCAATCCCTCCAAGCAAGTAGTGAAATTAATATCGCTTTACAAGGTAGTACTTGGGATGAGCTTACAGGACACGCAACCTTACAACGAACCCATCTATTGTTCAACAACAAGCCATTAGACATCAAGGAACTATACATAGCTATGTATAAAAAAGAGAATGGTAAGTCCCTTATCTTCAACTCCGATTTGTTGGACATACAAGCAGAAGGTGCTCCTACGTATACAGCATTGGTTCATGACCTACAAACTTTTGTACATACTTACCAGCACTCATTGATTGGCAGGAGTGAGCTCCTACCACCACAATTAAAGACCACCTATGCTGCTTCTTATAGCGATGAACCTTATACATTCAACTATCAGATCAACCTCAAGCATATCAATCCACTTCTACATGTGCTAGTAACTGAGGTATATGTAGCTCCCAACACGAAGCTTCGGGGCACTTTTACGAAAGGACAAGAAGAAACAAAGCTCGAACTGCATGTATCTGAGCTAGATTCCTTGCAGTTTGCCCATCAGCAGTTAGAAGGAATCCAGTTGGATATTACCGCCCACCACCTAAAAACAGGAGCCTCTATATCTGCTACTAGCCAGCTCAAGGCCAATACGCATCAGTGGGAAGACCACATGCGTACAGATCATTTACTGGTAGATATCAACTGGACCAATGAAAACATTTTGTTTAACAGTACCATAGGCGATGCAACAAGCGATTTGCAATATAAACTAGCTGGTAAAGCACACTTACAACAGGCTGGTCTACATATCAATTTCCATGATACTGCTATTCGACTATCTGACAAAGTATGGGATCTCGATCCAATGGGTACGATCTACATGAGCCCATTAGAGGTACAATGCCACCATATGGTACTATCACATCAAGACCAGCAAATAGCAGTAGAAGGCAAATGGTCTTCTGTAGACCCTGAAAAATTAACCATACGTGCCAGCAACTTATTAATAAATAACTTCTCCCCCTTCATCGGCAATCAACTGGATGGTGTCATCCATGGAACAATAGTTATCACTAATCGACCAGGTCAACCTATGGTTCAGGGAGATATACAAGTACACGAAGTGACAGTAAAGGATCTAGCCATAGGTAACCTATATGCAAAAGCTACCTGGGACGAAGGCACTCAACACATGCAAATAGCTTGTCAGCTCAAGAAAGCTGAAGAACAGCTCATACATATTGCTGGCTTATATATGCCTAGGCATCCAACACAAAATCTGGATTTGATAGCCGTCTTCTCTCACGCACAGCTAGGACTCCTTGAACCATTTGTAACGCCTGTATGTAGCAGGCTACAAGGGGAACTTCATGGGCGTTTTTCGATCAAGGGTACGCTACAAAATCCCCTCATGAAAGGGAAGGCAAAGCTCGAGAACGTGGTGTTGCAGTTGAAGCATTTAAAAGCTGTCTATCAAGGTTATGGTACCATTCAATGTGTTGGCAATACGATGCATGTGGAAAAGCTCCACTTATCAGATAAACAAGAAGGGTATGTGGATTTTCACGGGAAAGTTGCTTACCAATCCCTAAAAGATATTACCCTAGACCTAACGGGCAAGATGCACCAAGTAGAAATCTTAGATACGCAACATGAAGACAATGAGTATTTCTATGGTAAAGCAATAGCAAGTGGCAACATTCAGCTTACGGGTCCCATCCAACATATAGATATATATGCCAACGCCACCACGAAAAAAGGAACGAGTTTAGTCATTCCTATTCGCAAGCATAATAAGAAAGCTGAGCAAGAAGAATTTATCCGCTTCGTAGACTTCAAAGCCAACCCAACAAATAACCTACCAACCAGCTTACCTTCTATGCAACTGGAGGGGATCAACCTACATATCAACTTAGAGATAACGCCCGATGCCTGGGCAAAGATCATGTTTAACGGCAAAGAAGGAGATATCATAGAAGGAGAAGGTAAAGGGAATTTGACTATTCAATCAGATATCAAAGGTAGCCTTCATATGTCTGGTAATTATGAATTGGTAGAGGGAAGCTACAATTTTTCTGTATATGAGGTAGTTAGAAAAAAATTTAAAATTTTACCAGGTAGTACCATCACCTGGATTGATAAACCGTATGATGGTATATTACACGTAAAAGCTACTTATGAGCAACGGACTTACCTAACCCCACTAGTAGACAACCTGCAAGGGAAAAGGAAAGAGATCAAGGATAAAAAGAAATATCCTATCCAGGTAGGTCTATCATTGGAAGGTGTATTATCAGCACCTGATATCCATTTCGATGTCAAATTCCTGCAGTTACCAGAAAATCCTGATTTACAAGAAGCCATCACTACCTTCCAAGAGAAGACTGCCATGGATAATAACTACTTAAAGAATCAGGTATTTAGCTTAGTAATGTTCAAAAGCTTTTCTTCAGGTAATAAAGTTCGTTTAAGCAACAATACATTACAAAGAAGCATGGGAGAGTTGTTTTCTCAACAACTCAGCAGCCTGGCAGAGCATCTGGATGAGAATTTAGAAATAGATACAGATATTGACTTAGCCGATATAACTAATACGGATGTGGATGTAGAAGAAATCAAGCAGGATAGGACCACTAGTGTTCCTATCAAGATCTCTTATAACTTATGGGATGGTCGCCTCATTATCTCTAGGGAAAGCAAGATCAACTTTGCAGCAGGCAAAGAGATAGACTTTGGTAACATGGTAGGAGACTGGGCTATCGGATATGGGCTAACTGATGATAATAGGTTGCGAATCAAATTACAGGTGTATCCCTCTGGCGCAGAGCCCAACGTAAATATGTCTAAATCTATTTTAGGGGCTGTTAGCTTTGTATATGTAAAGTCATTTAATAGATGGAGAGAGTTGTTTGGGGATAAAAGGTCTAAAAACTGATAACTGGCACGGAAGAGCAACTTCCGCGTTAGGTTAAGCGAGCGTCAGGAGAAGCTTCTAATGTCACTTTAAAAAAAGTCGCTGGACTATTGCCGAGTGGCGGATATTCTACTTAGCTAGGCTAAGTTCAAACGCAGTCGCTCGGCTATTGCCGAGTGATGGATATTTATGTTTCAGGTGTA
>CAZZEE010000001.1:26014-28678 GCA_964652695.1 uncultured Cytophagales bacterium | reverse complement strand
CATTAGAGGAGCGTATAGAAACATGGAAAAAGCAGACAGGTTCCCAGGGTCCGGAACCAGCTCCATTGATAATAAAGATGACTATCTCTGCAGTTAACCCATTGGATCTTGATAATTATGAAGAAGCAAGAAAATATTTGAAGCAAGGAATGAAGTCATCCGAAATAAAAAGGAATAAATTAGAGAAATAAAAATGATACAGTTTGGCTCTACTCCCCCCTGCTGGCACGGAACTAACTTCCGCCCCTAGCTTATCTCTCCTCTAATAAGCACCCTTGTAGGACTATCAGCAGCATTAGAGCGGATCGTTACATATTTACCTTGTTTACCCGTGCGTCCTGCACTGTTAAATTCCACAACTATTGTTCCTTGTTCACCAGGCTGAATGACTTGCTGGATAGTGGAAGCTTGAGTGCATAGCTTGCAGCTGGGTATGACTTCCTGAATCACCAAAAGCTGAGTGCCTGTGTTGGTGAATAGGTAGGCATGCTTCACAATAGTCCCTGCCTTAATGGTACCAAAATCAAAAACCGTTTCCTGAAATTGCAAGGTAGCCTGTCCTTGCGCTACTTGGGTGTTTGCTGCAGTCCTAGGAGGCGTATCCTGGCGTTGTTGGATGGAGTATAGGTGGTGAATCAAGTAGGTCAAGATCAGTATGCCTATAGAGCTAGCAAATATGTTACGTATGTTGTGTTTCATGTTATGTTTTTTGATTACACTGGCACGGAAGAAGAACTTCCCCGTCAGTGTAGTGAAGCAGCCAATTAGCAAATTTTGTAACTACCAATGCTTACCCTGAATGTGTCACCCCAGCACCCAACTCTTGTTGCCACGGTCGCTGTGCTCCCTCGCAATGACGAAACTGAGCACATGCTTGGCTGGGGTCCAGACATATGAGACTTATTTTTTATAGCTAATTTAATGATAACGTGGCCTTCGGCGACTTACTTTTTGTCAGCCACACAAAAAGGTGATTTTAAGCACTAGTCCTGAAACTCTCTGAGAATGGATCGCCACGGTCGCTACACTGCCTCGCGATGACTTTACTAAAGCTGCAAGTTCCTCCCACTGCCCTAGTTTTCTTCCCCAAAGTTGACCTGCTTGTGGTACCAGGAGCTACTCCTGGCACAATTGAGTGTAGGGAATGAGGTCCCTACACCACTACGCCATTTTTTCAAAGGCGGATCTTTTCTTGCGTAATCACTTTATATAGTATAGGCGTAAGATGAAATTTTACCTATCCTACGTTTTTATAGGCTGTAAACTATTATCTTTGAAGACAGGATTTAAAATTATAAAATTAATGGCATTAATTGGTAAAATACGTGACAATACGCGCCTACTAGTCACTATTGTGGCGCTTGCTCTTTTGTTTTTCATGGCCCGCGAATTCTTAGGTGCCGGCTCTTTCTCCACTAACAAGACGCCTATAGTAGGCTCAGTGGCTGGTAAGAATATTACTTTAAGAGCCTTCCAGTCCCAGGTAGAGCAACTTCAACGCAACTACCTGATGAACTACGAACAAGCTCCCTCCGAAGAAGAGGTCGCTTACTTGAGAAAACAAGCTTGGAAACAATTGGTAAACGATACCATTTACGAAAAAGTATGCCAAGCGTTGGATATTCAGGTGAGTGAAGAAGAGCTAGTAGATATGGTGCAAGGGGATCATATCCATCTAGATCTACAAGCTTCTTTTATAGATCCAGTGACTAGAGAGTTTAGCAAAAAGGATTTACTGGCTGCCCTACAAAATATAGCTAAACTACCTCCTGCCAACCAAGCACATTGGTATCAAATCGAAAAAGAGTTGGCCAAAAAAAGATGTCAGGATAAGTTCCGGCAATTGATGGAGCGTAGTGTCTTCGTCACCAGCCTAGAAGCACAGCAAAAATGGACCCTAGAGAATACTACGCTCGATATACAATACTTGTATGTTCCATACCGACAGGTAACAGAAGAGGGAATTACTATTACCGATGCGATGCTGAAGGCTTATCTACAGCAACATCCCAATGACTATCAGGTGGAAGAAAGCAAAGAAATTCGCTATGCAACTTTCCCTATTGTACCTTCTGAGCAAGACAATGTGGCTTTCCGCCAGGAATTAAACGAGCTCAAGCAAGAGTTTGCCCAGACAGCAGAAGATAAGTTGTTCGCTAGTACCCATACAGATACCAATCCTAATCTAGTGACCCTGCAATGTACAGAAAAAGATTTGCCAGCTGCGCTGTCATCACAAAAAGGTAACTTAAAAAGGGGGATGGTTGTTGGTCCTGTGGCAGAGGGAGATAAGACTTACAAACTATATAAGGTAACCAGCTTATCAATCCAAAAGCCTAAGAAGTATGAGCTCACTGTGATTGAGAAAAGCTTGACTCCTAGCGATGAGACCAAAGAAGAAGCCTTTAAAAAAGCGGAGGACTTCATCAAGAACGTCAAGACCAGCGCGCAATTTGACGCACAAGCCGAGCAGCGTGCTATACAGGTTGCCGACGCCAAAGTAGGTAAAGAAGATAGCCGCATGGGGAAGCTACATCAAGTAAGGGAATTAGTACGTTGGATCTACAAGGAAGCTAAAGTAGGCAAGGTGTCGCCGGTATTTGAAGCGGAAGCTAGCTACGTAGTAGCTGTGGTCATAGCTCATACCCATGCAGGGTTAGCGCC
>CAZZEE010000001.1:0-26004 GCA_964652695.1 uncultured Cytophagales bacterium | reverse complement strand
AAAAAGAAGACGTTAAGGGTAAAGTGCTGAATGAACGAAAGAAACAGGTGGTGATGGCTAAGCTACAACCCCTGTCCAATTTGCCGTTCGCCGAAGCAGCCACTCAGTATGGCAGTGAAGCCCAAGTATCAATTGCACAGCAAGTGAAGTTTGATAATACATATTTATCAGGTATCGGGGCAGTCAATAAGACCATTCATCAGGCTTTTGCTGTCGAGGCTGGAAAAAGGTCTCCACTCATAGCTGATCGCAATGGAGTGGTACTCCTGGAGGTTATACAACATCAAATGCCTCCGCTACCAGATTCTTGGCAAGCCCAGCAAAAGAAACAGGTGGAGCTTGAACAGCGGATGCAGTTCTTCCAGTTGCCAAAAGCGCTGGATGGGCTGGCGAGGGTGAAGGATGAGAGGTATAAGTATTATTAATCGGGATGAAACAGTCGCTCGGCTCCCCTGCCGAGTGACGACTAATGTATACGGTTCCACCACTGACGCGAGTATCCTCCCTTGTGCCGAAGTTTGAGCTATTTAATTTCCTATAGGCTCATAACAACAATTGGGGTGCCATTATGTTATATCTCTACCGTGTCATCCCCGCGTAGGGGGGATGACAGCTACACAATAACCTTCACTATTGGAAACTATTCATGCAAACCTATCTTAAATTAACACTACCAAGTTTTATCTGTCACTCGGCAGGAACCGAGCGACAGCATTACGAATCAATTGCTGATACACCCAGGAAGCAAAAGATGAAGGTTGCAGAAGAAGTTTATTATCCCATCTAATCTTCATTTAACCATCCCGAACTACTATGAATCTTCCTTTAGATCTATTGAATGAACGCCAGCTGGAAGCGGTTATGCATACAGAAGGCCCTTGTATGATTATTGCAGGCCCTGGTGCAGGTAAAACGAGAGTATTGACTACCCGTATCGCTTATTTGCTTGAAGAGAAGAAGATAGACCCTTTCCGCATCTTGTCACTGACGTTCACCAACAAGGCTGCCAATGAAATGAAAAGCCGCATCGAGCAAGTAGTAGGTTCTATGGCTAAGAATGTGTGGTTAGGGACCTTCCATAGCTGCTTTGCGCGGATATTACGGATAGAAGCAGAAAAGCTAGGCTATCCGGCTAGCTTCAGTATTTACGATACCACCGATAGCAAGTCTTTGCTCAAGACCATTATCAAAGAAATGGGGCTGGATGATAAGACTTATACCCCGAATGTAGTGCTTTCGCGCATCTCATCGGCCAAAAACAGACTTATCACTGCCCAGGAGTATGTCTCCAATCCCATCTACCAGCAGGATGACGAGAGTGCAATGAAGCCCCGGCTGGGAGAGGTGTATATAAATTACGCCAAGCGTTGCTTTCAGGCAGGTGCCATGGACTTTGATGACATCCTCTTAAACACTTATCTACTCTTCACCCAGCATATAGAGGTGCTTTATAAATACCAAGACCGGTTTCAGTATATACTTATTGATGAGTTCCAAGATACCAACTTAGCCCAGTACAACATCGTCAAAGAATTAGCAGCTATTCATCAGAACATCTGTATTGTCGGGGATGATGCTCAGAGTATCTATGCCTTTCGGGGAGCGAGCATACGCAATATCTTAAACTTTGAGAAGGACTACCCGCATCTGCACATCGTTAAACTAGAGCAGAACTATCGGTCTACGCAAAATATAGTAGAGGTGGCTAGTGCGATCATCAGTAACAACAAACTGCAACTCAAGAAGAGCATCTGGACGGCCAATGAACGCGGGGAGTCTGTAGGTCTCATCCGAGCTACCACAGATGCTGAAGAAGGTAGGCTAGTAGCTTCCTCGATCTTTGAGGTCAAGATGCAAGGGCAGCTCAAAAATGAAGATTTTGCGATTCTGTATAGGACCAATAGCCAGTCTAGGTCCATTGAGGAAGCCCTCCGGAAGGTCAACATCCCTTATCGCATGCTAGGAGGCATGTCCTTCTATCAAAGGAAAGAAGTCAAAGACCTATTAGCTTATCTACGATTTGTCATTAACCATAATGATGAGGAAGCATTGAAACGTATTATCAATGAACCTAAACGAGGAATAGGGCCCAGCAATGTAGAGAAGCTGATTGTAATAGCCAATGATCATGGGATCTCTTTGTGGGAGTCCCTCTGTAATGCTAAGACTTTCTTGACGAGCCGGGTAGCGGATGCGGTAGAAGAGTTCGCGGTCATGATCCAAGCCATGGCTTTGGACCTCCCCCATAAAGACGCCTATGAAATAGCTAGCGAGGTTGCTAAGCGATCCGGCCTGTTGAAAGCACTCTATGAGGATAAGACCGTGGAAGGACTGTCCCGATACGAGAACGTGCAAGAGCTCCTCAGCGGTATCAAGGCTTTTACAGCGAATCCTGAGCAGGCGGATACCGGTCTAGCTACCTTCCTACAAAATATAGCCTTGGCTACGGATAACGACTCTATCGAAGACGATGGAGCCGAAAAAGTGTCTCTCATGACCATTCATGCAGCTAAGGGATTGGAGTTTAAATATATATATATTGTGGGTGTAGAAGAAGACCTATTTCCCTCCCCGATGATGCTAGGAAGCAAGGAAGATTTAGAGGAAGAAAGGCGCTTGTTTTATGTGGCACTTACTCGCGCAAAAGCGAAAATTTTCTTATCTTATAGTAGAAGCAGGTATCGATTTGGTAAGCTTAAACAATGTGAAGCCAGTCGATTTATAGGCGAAATAGACCCACTCTACTTACAACATGTGTATACTAACCATTCAAGCCGGTATGCTGAAAAATCAAATGCTAACTATGCTCAGAAGTTCATCAATAGCATGCGACCAACACCACAGCGGCAGTCGGCTCCATTACATCAACCTATCACCAACCAAGAGCGCGAATTCTTTCAAGCGAGTGATACTACACAGTTAAAGTCTGGGATGCATGTCGAGCATCCTACGTTTGGTAGAGGGAGAGTCTTAGCAGTAGAAGCAGCAGGTGCACATAGAAAGGCGAGGATTGATTTTCGAAGCCTCGGTGAGAAGACCCTGCTACTTAGCTTTGCGAAGCTAAAAATCATAGATGATGTCGGATAGTGGCTTTCATTCACCAATTAACATATAAACCCATGCACACTTATAACACCAGTCAACCACCTTTAAAGTTAAGAGAGTATGGCAGAAATATACAGAAGTTAGTAGCACAGCTAGAACAAATTTCAGACAAAGCTACCAGAACCCAATATGCAAACAGCATCTTACAAGTCATGGGCTTACTGCACACAGGTTCTACCAAATCGCACATAGACTATTCCCAAAAACGTTGGGATGATTTGTTGATCATTTCAGACTACAAGTTAGATATGGATAGTCCCTACCCGATACCCCAGCCGGGCTTACTGGTTAAGCAACTTACCCCACTTCCTTACCCTCAGCAAACTATTAAATACCGTCATTGTGGTCGTCATGTAGCGCAACTGATTCAAAAGGCGGTAGAAGTAACAGACCCTGTGAAACAGGAGGAGCTGATTATCGGTATAGGCAAGCTCATCAAAAATCTAGGTGCTACTTGGAATAAGGACAATATGGATAATGCTACTATCTATGGCATCATACAAGATCTGGCAGGTAAAAGGTTGCTGATAGATATAGAAAAATTAAAATCTGTAAATAACTTTACTACATCCACCAACAATTACGGTGAGTCGAAGGATAGGAAGAATGTCAATTATAAAAAGAGAAAGCCTGCTGTGGTTGCTAAGTAGGGGAGGTACGAGTCAAAGGAATGTGAATTACATTTAAGGGAAGGTTGTAGGTATGGTGTGGCTGTTATCCCAGCGAAAGCTGGGATAACACACCCTAGGCACGAAAAATAACATTGGATGAGTAAATTTATCATACATGGCGGGAAGCCGCTGCATGGTACCATACAACCGCAAGGATCTAAGAATGAGGCATTTCAGGTGATGTGTGCTGCCTTGCTTACGAGCCAGCCCGTCACGATCCATAATATACCCAATATATTAGATATACACGGATTACTAGAAGTATTCGAGATACTAGGTGTCCGTACAGAGAAATTAGCGCCGCATTCCTATCGATTCCAGGCAGCTGACTTGTCGCTAGATGATATTGATGAGGAGAAGCTGAAGCTCCACGCTAACAAGCTACGGGGTTCTATCTTGGTTTTAGGTCCACTGTTAGCTCGTCTGGGGAAAGCCATCATCCCGCTACCTGGAGGAGATAAGATTGGTAGAAGACGATTAGATACCCACTTTCTAGGGGTCAGTAAGCTCGGGGCTACTTTTCATTATAATATACACCAGGAAGCCTATGTGGTGCAAGCTAAGAAGTTAACAGGTAATTACATCTTGCTCGATGAAAGCTCGGTGACAGGTACTGCCAATATCATCATGGCAGCAGTACTAGCACAAGGCAAAACTACCATTTATAATGCAGCGTGTGAGCCCCATGTACAGCAGCTATGTAACATGCTGGTGCAGATGGGAGCCCAGATAGAAGGGATTGGTTCTAACTTATTGACCATACAGGGGGTAGCGCACTTAACGGGCACCGAACATACCATTTGGCCTGATATGCTGGAGATTGGTAGTATGATTGGGTTAGCTGCCATGACCCGTTCGCATATAACCATTCAAAATGCCATGAGCCCCCAGTTATTGGATCCCGTTTTAGAAAGGTTCCGTAGCATGGGTATTCAGCTGACAGTTACTGCTACGGATATCATTATACCTCCTCAGGACTCCTATGAAATACAAGCTGGCCTTCATCCCCACCATATTTCTACGTTAGCCGATGCTGTCTGGCCTGGGCTACCTTCTGACTTATTAAGCATCTTTTTAGTGACTGCCATCCAGGCCAAAGGATCCGTGCTGATTCACCAGAAGATGTACGAGAGCCGTCTCTTCTTTGTTGATAACCTCATCGAGATGGGGGCTCAGCTGGTGCTATGTGATCCGCATCGGGTACATGTGGTAGGGCTCAATAGGTCCTCTTCACTAAGAGGTATACGCATGACCTCGCCAGATATTCGAGCTGGTATATCGCTCTTGATTGCTGCGCTATCGGCAGAAGGTAAGAGTATCATAGAACATATCCGACAGATTGATAGAGGTTATGAAAATATTGAGCATAGGCTCAAAGCCCTAGGCGCTGATATAGAACGGGTAGAGGGGTGAAAGGTGTACCTTTAATCATTAGCCAATTTCTATTACTTGTCACTCGGCAATAGCCGAGCGACTGCTTCTAGAGTTACCTCTCCACACACTTGCGCAAGGGATGAGTGAGTTGTGGAGGGTGAGAAGAGGAGAAGTTATTAGTCAGGTATTTATTTTTGATTTTCAAGAAATTCACTAATAAGCATGTTTCTTATTTTCGTTTGCGCTAATCAGGATATTCCTCATTTTCCTTTTGAATTTTTCGAAAAATAGTGTGTATGTTTCAGAATGGTTGCTTGGCTGCGTTGCACGGGTGACTCTACGGAGCATATGAAGTGATTTCTATTATTACTTGTAAGCGATTGTTTCAGGAGTAGTGTCTGGGGGAGTATCTTAAAAGTCAGTTTTTATTTTGCAGCAACTCTACTATCTCAGCCAATCCCTTTTCTTGAGCCAACTGTAAAGGAGTTTTTCCTCTGTTATTAGCTTGATTGATATCAGCTCCATGATTGAGTAGCAATTCAACTATCTCTTTATTCCTATGATAAACAGCGCTTAACAAAGGCGTTGACTCCTCTGCAAACATATTAGTAGCATAGTGATTTACATTTGCTCCCTTGCTTATCAGCAAGTCAACAATCTTTTTATTTCCTTTAATAGTCGCATTTATTAAAGCGGTTTCTCCATATGTATTGACTTGGGTTACCCTTGCGCCACGCGTTAGCAGTAATTCAACTATTTCTTGATCGTCTTGCCAAGCTGCGATCATTAAAGGTGTTGTATCCCTATTATTAGCTTGATTTACATCTGCTCCATAATTTAGGAATAGTTTAACAAAAGCTTTGCTCTTCTTATTCGTATCCAAACTTCGAAGGGCCTCTATTAAAGGCGTGTTGCCTTGATCGTTAGATTGATTGACGGCCACGGGGTTCTCCTTTAATAGCTCTTTGGCATAATATTCATTTCCGTCCTTAACTGCATCTATTAAAGATCTTGTCTTGTTCTTATTAGATTTATCTATTGTTGCTCCATTCTTTTTCAATAAGTCAATAAGTGGCTCATTGTTATATAGCATGGCATCCCATAGAGGGGTTATTCCTTCATTATCAGCTTGGTTTACATCTATCCCATTGTTTATTAATGACTCAAAGAGTGGCAACATTTCAGCTTTTTGATTATCTGCCTCTTTAGTAGCTACCTTCAATAGTGTAGCACCACCTACAGTAGCCTTTATATCTGCATGATATTGTGGTTGTAGTAGTAAGTCTACCAAATCTTTATTCCCATTTTTAACAGCTATATGCAGGGGGGAAAAATCCAGACAATCGGGGGCTATTGGGGTTGCTTTTTTCTCTAATAATAGCTTTACAATATCAGTGTCCCCTCTTTGAACTGCGTAGGATAAGGGGCTGTTACCACATACATCATGATAATTGATATTTTCTTGAGTGATAAGTTTTTCTATATCTGTTTTGGTTGTAGTTGGGTCTTTGATAGTATTTAACAAAGCCTCTCCTGCATGCGTCCAAGTGAACCGTTGGTTATCTCCTATACTTCTACCTGCATAAAAAAGTTGGAAAATAAAATTTATTTGCTGTTTGTCTAAGAGGCCTATCTTTATGCTTATCAACTGACCAAATGGAGGTAATGTTGTTGCTGGTATACTGTCTTTTATATCATTTTTTTGGTAAAACAAACGTGCTTTTCCACCTTCTTGTATAATCCTGAGTTCCAATTTATTAAGATCTAACCTTGCATTACCTACCTCCTCCACGATGATAAGTTGAATAGCAGAATCAGTCTCTTTTAATTCAGTGGGTCCTTGTGGGACTAACTTTAATTTAATGCTATATGGATCTATAGGTTCGTGGTTTTTGGATTGCTACACAAACAAGCACTGTACATGCTTATAAAAGCCATTAAAATAATAAATAGCCATTCGGGAGTTTTTTTTGGCATTGCTGTGTTGGTAATTAGAGTAATATTTTAGGCCTCCTACGCTAGCTTTTCAATCGTAAAATTGTGATTGGTATAGATGCAAACATCAGCAGCAATGTTGAGGCTAGCCCTTACCATCTCTTCAGCTGTTAGATGTGGAGCATGCTTTTTAAGTGCTAAGGCAGCGGACTCTGCATACATGCTACCAGATCCTATGGCAACAACGTGATGATCGGGCTCTAATACATCTCCTGTTCCGGAGATGAGCAACATCTCTTCTTTGTTGACAACGATGAGCATGGCTTCTAACCTTCTTAGGTACCTATCCATGCGCCAATCTTTGGCCAATTCTATAGCTGAGCGCTTGATATTGCCTGCATACCGCTGCAGTTTTTCATCAAATCGGTCTAGGAGCGTAAAAGCATCAGCAGTAGAGCCAGCAAAGCCGGTTAGTACTTTCCCGTCTAAGAACTTTCTTAGCTTATTGACATTGCTTTTAGCAATGGTATTGCCCATGGTAGCTTGCCCATCGGCTCCAATAGCTACTTCGTTGTTGTGTTTAATGGCGATAACGGTGGTTGATTTAATTTCGAGCATAGCGTTCATTCTTGAGGTTGTTGTATAGCCCGTAAGATAATATCAAATCTTTATACAAGAGCAGTTATCAAGACAAACGATCATCTACATAGAGCTAGCATTAGCCACTTGGATTTTAGTTAGGTTGTGGATTATTTGCTTGCAGATTGTCGATGAAGTTTATTAATTCTTCTCTAATAGCAGAATTTTTGATGAACGCGTTATTCTTAACTGCTATACTTTCATTTCTTGGTATGACACATATTGAAGATGGTTTCTTGGCAAAAAGTTTTATTAAATCATCCATATCTGTTTTTATTTTTGGTATGATTGCTTTTTCTACTTTATTGATAATCAGTCCATACTCAAAAGGTGTATCAATAGCCTTACAAACAGTGTTAACGGCTTCTCTATGTGAGTGGTTTACTCCAACGCCTCCTAATGTGATAACAAAAATGATTTTATAGTTACCGTTTTTCTTTAAGGCTTCCCCTATTTCTTGAGCCGCTTCTTTTTGCCTTTTTTTATCTGCTAATCCAGGTGTAACCATGTACACTTTATTTTCAAAGATATATTCCTGGTTATGGTGGATTGCTATATTTATACCTGATTCAAATTTGACTTTTTTAAAAATAGTGTTACATAAAGTGCGTTTTCCTACTCCAGGATGACCATAGAAGGTGACAATTTCTTTATGTGATGTTTCTTGTGAAGGAGCTCCACATCCTTTGCAGCCATTTATTAATAATAAACTGGCTAAGTATACTAAGCCCGTCCCAATTCTTAGAAGACCTAATACATAGGTATTTGTAGAGTTTTTCATAATGACTAGGGGTTAGAATTTTTGTATCAGTGCTATATGTAAGGAGCCAAAACAGACCCCATTGCATATTTTAAAAACACACCTACCTAAGAGTAATATGTTAAGGGATAAATCTGCTTAGAATAAAAGCACCAGCATTTATTAATGTTGATAATATGTTATCTGACGACCCACTAGTTTCATGTATAACGATTCGTTCTGGTTGTGGCCTATTTAATGTTTCTTGTAAAGCCTGCTCTAAATGGGTAATTTCCTTTTCTAGCTTCTTGATCTCCTTTTTATAATTACTGATGTCGATCGGCTGAACATTGGCTGCTATAATGGTATTGGCTGTTAATTGACTTATAAATTTTACTAATTCACCTCTGGTTTGGGGATTTGTTATGAATACATTATTCCTACCTGCTATTTTTGCATCTCTTGCTATAACACATGATAGAGATGGTTGTTGCTTAAAAAACTTTAACAAGACACTCATAGAGCTCAATACCATTTGTATAATTTCGGGTTCTACTTTATTAATAATAAGCCCATACATAAAAGGTGTATGAATAGCCCCACACACTGCATTAACTGTTTCTATATCTTGTGGCCTAATTCTTCCGTCCTCTACGGTGATAACAAAGATGATCTTATAGTTACCGTTTTTCTTTAAAGCTACTTCTATTTCTTGAGCTGCTTCTAATTTCATGGTTGCGTCTGCTAATCCAGGTGTATCCACATAGAGCTTGTTTTCAAATAAATACTCTTGATGACATTTTGTTAATCCTGTTATGCTAAAGCCCGAGCCAAATATGGCTTCTTGGAAAATGGAGTTACACAAAGCGCTTTTACCTGACCCAGGGTTACCGCAAAACAGGACAATCTCGTTACTGTTCGTATTATTTATTGGATGATTATTTCTAGCTGCTCTATTCTCTAGTATCTGTTGATTAACTATCGTTTTACAACGTTCCCAAACGCTTGGCGGTAATTTTTTTCCAACGCTTTGTCCATTAATGCTCCAACTCTTGTTCCTATCAACTGTATTCCCTTAGCTATGCGTTGTTGACGTGCCAAGTCTTGTTGCTGGCTCACCGATAACTTGGGGGAGCTACCTGGCGATCCTTGGGTTTGAGTATGGATTGATTGTGGAAGTGTGCTACTAATATTGCTTGACAACGTGGGGGATGCTGGTATTATAAGAGTCCCAGGGTTTATGGCGTTAGATAAATACTGAGCCTGCTGATTGGATGGTAGCACTTGCTGTTCTTCCTCTTATTGTAAGAGATCTTGTGCACTATCAATGCTTAAATCAGCTAATGAGTGCGTTACTAGCTGCTGTGGTAATTTATTATTGTTGGTTTGCGGTTCTAGTGAATAATTAGAACCACAGCTTTGTAAAAATAAGCCTATGAGTAAGCTATAGGCTATTAAAATTTGACGGGTAGTGTATTGTATTGATTTCATAGTATTTACAATTAATAAGGTTAGACATACAACGTAACTTATTATTAGAATTGTAAACGTTCACGGGCTACTATCAAAACCAAAAATGCTGTTGATGCTACAAGCTACATGAATCTTTAAAACCAACTATTCCTTAGCTAGTGCTCTTTTCTTTTCATAGCATTATATAAACCTGCATTTTTGACTATTGTTCTAAGTGGTGTATATCCGTGAACGAATACTTACATCTCACTTACAAGTTGATAGTAACTTAAATGATGTGTGGGGATTGTGCAAATATTTTACACAACAATTGAAGAGAGATTTATAAAACCATTTAAGAATAACTAAAAACGAATATTTTTTTTAAAACCTCCATTCAGCCATAAGACATATATGTAATAGATGCTTGCTGGATTTAAAGCTAGGCAGGAGAATAAGTGACGGGCGTCAGGATCTCTCCCTGACGCCACCATTTCGTAATTACTAACGTCATCCCCGCCCACAACCTTTGATTGAAAATGGGCACATGGTAAGCGGGGATCCAGACACATTAGAGCTTATTTTTGACCTATTGAAGGCACTTTTGAAAGGACAGTGCTGGTAGTTACACTATTTCTATGGTTATTCCAGGAACATTACTTACACCAACAACTTCAGTGGTTCTTCCAGCAACTCTTTGAATGTTTGCAGAAATGCGGCGCCTACCGCCCCGTCTACTACGCGGTGATCACAGCTTAATGTAACCTTCATCACATGTCCAGGTACAATAACACCTTCTTGCACAACAGGCACTTGTTGAATGGCTCCTACTGCCAGGATGCAAGCAGCAGGCGGATTGATAATCGCAGTAAAAGATTCAATACCCAGCATCCCTAAATTAGAGATGGTAAACGTACTGCCTTCCCAGTCAGCAGGCTGGAGTTGGTTGTTTTGTGCTCTTTGCGTTAAATGCTTGACCTCTGTGGCGATCTGGGAGAGCTGCTTATGGTCTGCAAACTGAATCTTCGGCACTACAAGTCCAGCTTCAATGGCCATGGCTACCCCTATATGGACATGGTGGTTATAACGGATAGAATCCCCTAGCCAAGCCGAATTAACTGCTAGGTGCTTGCGGATAGCCAACGCTGCTACTTTGATGACGATATCATTAAAGGTTATCTTGACAGGAGAATACGCATTAAGACTAGCCCGAGCAGCAACTAGCTTATCCATGTTGATTGTCATAGTTAAGTAGAAATGGGGTACTGTAGCCGTGCTCTCTGTAAGTCTTCTAGCAATGGTCTTGCGCATCTGTGACACCGGAACCTGTTCATCCGATTCTTGGAAGCCTTGTGTGGGGGTAATAACGTGGCTCATCCCTGGTTTGATAAGTACTAAGTTTTCTATATCCCGTTTAATAATCCTCCTACCCTCACCTGTTCCTGTGATAGTAGCTAGGTCAACCCCTTGTACTTGAGCCATCTTCTTGGCTAGGGGGGAAGCTGCTATGCGCTGATCTCCTGTAAGCGTAGATGATTGTGGCGTAGTTGGTATGGTTGTTACAGTAGGAGTAGTAGCGGAAGTAGATGTCGACAGAGGAGCAGGGCTAGTACTAGCAGAAGTAGTTTGTGTAGTGGCAGTAGTAGCTGTGGTAGCTTCTTGTTGGATTTGCGCCAGTAAAGCAGCAATATCTTCATCCGCTTTTCCAATAATAGCAATGACCCCATTAATAGGCGCTGCTTGCTTTTCGGGCACCCCAATATACAGTAAGGTTCCTGATTCATAGGCTTCTAACTCCATGGTTGCTTTGTCAGTTTCTACTTCAGCTAGAATGTCTCCTGCCTTCACAGGGTCTCCTATTTTTTTGAGCCAGGTAGCGATAACACCTTCTACCATGGTGTCGCTCATCTTGGGCATCCTAATTACTTCTGCCATATGGGGGGTTTTAAGTATTCACGAATAAGATTTATTGCGTAAGAACCAAATGTTTTGCCAATGGCGCAAGCCTCCTGGCTTGTGCCTCCATCAGTGCAGTGGGCCATCGGTGATGGATCGCCACGGCCTCTATGAGCCTCGCGATGACGGCTGATTGCTCACAAATTTTTTCCTTACCGGAAAGCAAAATACTAGCTTTTGAAAAGAAATCTAACGTTTAGTTCGGTGGCAGGAATAAGTTCCTGTCACTCAATAAAAACCAAAAATAAGCTTTTACTGGGAATTTTGTGTTAGCTAATACCAAAATCTGGCTTGCTCTCTGTGATTTTATACATAAAATTCAACGCAACATGTAGCCACGATATATCCATCGTGCAATCAACCCCTATGGAATGGTATGGCCGCTTACATCCGATATCGTAAGAATAATCATAAACTAGGTTAGTTCCTAGACGCTTGATCAATATATAGGGCATTGGCTCCCAATCGGGGTAAGCAATAGGAAACCAATAGTCTATACAGAAGCCCAACTGATGATCTTTGGAAGAGGAAAGGCTATGTAGTTTGAAGTTAGGATCATCCCAAAGTGGTAAGGAAGTGTTTTTGTACTGGTAACCTATCCCTGCCCTGATAGAATGATGATTCCATAAACCTGGGAAATAGAGATTACATTGCGCAGCATAATATTGGATAGAAGGCTGATTCAAAACATGCGTATAATTCATCTGTAACGTTTGCCCCCATGGGCTATGCATATCACGCGTGCTTCGAGCGGACATCCGATCCCATCGAACTGTATAATTTTGAGCTAAATACCATTTTTTAGGCGTGTTCCATGTATTCACTTGACTCTTAGTCTGAAGTGTAACCTGATTAGCATACGCTCCTTCATACCACTTCCAAGGCATCTGCACGGATAAACCAACCTCTTTAGAGTAATCAGCCTTTGCATGATCAGGTTGTTTGATCCTGACCAAACTTAGGTCTAAAGCTATAGTAGGCTTCCAAGCTTGGTAAATGAAACGCGTAAAAAGTCTGGCGGCTGCCTTATCTTGTTTGTACTGCAAGCCTGCTATACTCCATTCCCAGTCTTGGAACAGGTCACAGAGTATGAGTTCCGCTGTCCCATTGAGAAGCGGCTTATAGGTAAGCCTCGTATGAAGGATCAGGTTTTTCCATGGTTTGTATGCTTCTGTCGGATAAATCTCATTCGGTATCTTGTTCAAAACACCCGCATTATCCTCTTGGGTTACCAATGGTTGATAGTAACGGATGGCTCTATCTTGTACCTGTGTCATAGGCGTCCATTGTTGGGGATCTAAGGGAATCTGCACCGCACCCATACCATCTTTACCAAAGTCATTATACAACAACCACTTCCCATCTGCTGAAATCGCAGGATGATAGGCACCATACTTACTAGAGGTCACTTGGAAACGTTGCTTGGTCTTAAAGTGTACCGCATAGATATTGTCGATGCCACTGTATGGACTGCTGTAATACATATATTCGCCTCGTAAGATGGGGTTATCGATTGCCTCTCTGGTGTATGGCAATAGATCTTGCATAGCACCTGTCTGTAGGTTAATACAGGTGATGGTGGCCTTGCTGCGTGCATGCTTAGCCACTACTACATACTTCCCGTCCAACGACCAGCTAGGTGTGAGGTAATAGTCGTTTTCTGGATTGGGAAATTGCTGTATAAGATCACCCGTGGTTGTATGTAATAGCTGTAGATGGTGGTTGTAACCTTCATCGGTTATGCAGACAGCTAGTTGGGTTCCATCGGGCGATAGACTGACCGCATGATATCGATGAGGGGAAGCAATGGTTGTAAACTGCTGGGTTCTCAAATTATACGATTGAATCGTTTTAGAACTGGGCTTCTCCTCATCCAATGAATGCCCATCTTTATCTCGGATCCAGCAGATCTGATCTTGTGCTATCGAAAATCTTTCATGAGGAGTAATAGCTACAGGTATACAGATGATATCTTCATGCCCTTGGGCATCAATTTTTATAAACTGTGTAGGGATATCTATGCCCGACTTCAATACAATCACACCACCTTGGGTTGGTTGTGGGTAGTTGTAGTCCGTATAATCCTCCGAATCCCGCTTAGCAATAGACTGGTAAGTAGTTATGCGTAATCCTTGGAGTTGATGTTCCCATAAACCCTTGAGTTCATTATTAGCATCTCGATAAATTTGTGTTAGCGTTCTTCCCGTTAGCTTTTTGATGCGATTGTACAGCGTAAATGGATTGACGTGTTCCCCCAATCCATTTCGGACCATTAACTGCCGAATGATATCAGCGCCATATTTTCTCCGCAGGTAGGTGGTCATGAAATAGCCCAAGCGATAATGATCAGGGATCTGATGTTGCAAGGAACCGATCATTTGCTTATAGTAGCTAAATCCACCTCTTTCTAACAAATTGACCTTGTATAGCAAACTAAAGTAAGGGCTTCTTCCCCTACCTCCCGTAGATAAAGCTGTTTCAATACCTACAGCATCCCCCTCATGCAACCACGTCTGGTCCGGGAGTGCAAAGCTAAGGTCTATGGGGCTGTAGGGGGTGAGCCAGTATTCGTGTTGCGCCACATGTCGTAGCTCATGGATGGTCAGCATATGGAACCACTCATTGGTCAACTGCAGCTTGCTGCTTGATGGCGGGATGTTATAGAAGACGGCTCGGCGAGGCGGACCTAATGTAACGAAACCATTTGATACAGCTGACTTACTTCGTAAGAGGATGGATATACGATTCGGTTTGATCTGAAGTGACTTAGAAGTAGGTAGATATAATGCCTCTAGTGTATTGGCTAGTCGTTGTGCTTCTCGTTCCATCTCTTCTAAAAACAGAACATCATAGTGAGGTGTACGAATGCATTGCCATTCTTCCCTAGGATGGGCTTTGATTGGTGAATAGTAGAGTATGCTTATCAAGAGCATAGCTCCTATCCAAGTATAAATATTTTGCTTATAAATCATATAGACTGGGGCTAACATACCAAGCTCTCATGAACCATACATGCGCTATTCACCTCCTAAGCGATAAAAAGGGAAGCCGGTACCAAAGTACCATTCCTCCTTCGTGAGGCTATACAGGAAGCTAAATGTTAGGGGTATAAACGGAAAGTCAATTGTAAAATCCATTCCTATAGCATGATAGGGCTTTTGTAGTTTAGGATCATAGACACAATCATAAAATAAATTAGCTCTTAGCCGCTGTATCAATACACCGTCAAGCAGGTTCCAATCTGGATAGGCAATCGGGAATACATAGTCTATACTCCCAATAAGGGGCTGGTCAATGCTGCTGGCAGATCCATCCCGAGACAGTAGCCTAGGGTTGACTGCAAAACTCGGTGCATGTGGCTTGTATTGATAACTCATGCCTAGCTGGATACCATGATGCTTGAAGAAGCCAGGGAAGTATAAGTCAAGCTGGGTGCCAAAGGTTTGGGTAATAGGACCTCCATAGGGGGTATGTGTGTAGCTGACTAGTAGGTCTTGTTTCCATGGAGTATATATATCTCTTGGGCTGCTAGAAGATCCCCTAGAGAATATAACCTTATAATTTTGTGTACGCCACCAGGGAGCAGTAGATGAAGTAATGGATCTCAGTTTAGAGGTAGTGTTGAAAGTGCAGTGATAAGTATATTCTCCTGAGATCCATGTAAAGGGTACTTTCACAGATAAGCTGAGTTCTTTTTTGATTTCCTTGCTAAGCCGCTTTTGTTCATCTTTTTTTAATCTAGCTAAGAGGCTAGCGTCTACAGTGATGATCGGTTTATAAGCCTTGTAAACAAATCTGGAGAAAAATCTGCCTTTATAATTAGCGTATATGTGACCTTTGTCAGCATAAAAACCAACCCATGGTCGCATACTCGTTCCTAGTACAGCCCACTCTGCCCGATCTAATAAATCGTGTAACACCAGACCCAGAGCAAGCGTGCCGGGATAGTATCTATGCAGATTTTCAAAATTTGGACGTGCGCTGAGCAGGTTGTCCCAGGCTGTATAATCTTTGATAGGGTAAACGTTTGTAGGTATCTTGGTGAGGACATCCGCATTATTCTCCTGCGTTACCAAAGGCTGGTAGTAGCGAACCGACCTATCTTGTACCTGCGTAATGGGCGTCCATTGTTGGGGATTTAATGGCGTTTGAACAGCGTCCATGCCGTCTTTACTAAAATCATTGTACAGCAGCCACTTTCCATCTACCGAAATAGCAGGATGATATGCCCCATACTTACTAGAGGTTACCTGGAAGCGCTGGTTGGTCTTGAGGTGTATGGCATAGATATTGTCTATACCACTATAAGGGCTACCATAATAAATATATTCACCCTGCAAGATGGGTTCCTCTATTGCTTCTGTGGTATAAGGTAACATATTTTGCATGTCACCAGTCTGTAAATTAATGCATGTAATAGTAGCCTTGTTGTGTGCATGGGTGACCACCACTACTTGTTTCCCATCTGAAGACCAACTGGGTGTTAGGTAATAGTGATTACCTGGGTTAGGAAATTGCTGTAAGACCTCGCCTGTTTCTGCGTTTAAAATTTTTATACTGTGATTGTATGCTTCGTCTGTTATGGAGACAGCTATTTTAGTACCATCAGGAGATAAGCTAGCGGCCTGATATCTCTTAGGAGCACCAATTGTCTTAAACTGCTTCGTTTGTAAGTTATAAGACCGGATGGTTGTAAAGCTTGCCTTCCCAGCTACTAGGCTAGCTTCTTCATAGGTAATCCAAATGATCTTGTCTTGTACCGTGGAGAATTTCTCTGCTGGTTCCACAGCAGCTGGCGCACAAATGATATGCTCTTTCCCTTTTTTATCAATTTTTACTAACTGAGGACGTGTGCCAATGCCTGACTTCAGTACTATGATCCCCCCTTGTGTTGACTGCGGGTAGGTATAGTCCGTATAGTCCTCCGTGTCTCGCTTAGAGGTAAGTTGCTTGGGTGTAAGCTTTAACTCATTTAATTGTTGTTTCCATAAACCTTTCAGCTCCTCATTCGCTTCTTGATAAATTTCCGTAATAGTCTTATTAGTCAGCTGCTTTAATCGATTATAAAAGGTGGCAGTATTGAATCTTTCCCAGAAGCCATCTCGTACTAATAACTGACGGATAATATCAGCTCCATATTTCCTCCTTAGGTAGGTGGTCATGAAATAACCTAAGCGATAATGATCAGGGATCTGATGTTTCAAGGAGCGCATCATTTGCTTGTAGTAACTAAATCCACCTCGTTCTAACAAATTGACCTTGTATAGCAAACTAAAGTAAGGACTTCTTCCACGTCCACCGGTTGATAAAGCTGTTTCTATACCAACGGCGTCCCCTTCTAACAACCATACATAATCAATAAGTAGCAGTGATAAGGTAGGGTAGGTGTAATACTCAAACTGAGCCACATGCCGCAGTTCATGCATAGCCAGTAGATTAAGCCAGTCATTGTTCATCAAAAAACTACTTGCTGGAAAAGGGAAATTGTAAAATACTCCTCTACGGGGTGCTGCTATGGTGATAAATCCATTAGACATGGCCGTTCTACTTCTTAATACGATGGGTATACGTGAAGGAGAAATCTGTAGCGTCTTGGAAGTAGGCAGATACAATTTCTCTAGGGTGTTAGCCATCCGTTGTGCTTGTCGACTCATCTCATCCAAGAACAAAATATCATAGTGAGACGTACGAATACGTTGCCATCGTTCCTTGGATTGGGCATGCACGGGAGCATGGTGGAGCATGCTTGCTAGGAATATAGCTCCTATTAGTTTACCGAGGTTTCTGTTGCTAGACATATATTCAGTTGGTAACATATACGGTTGAAGGATTATTTAGGAGTAAGCTTATATAAAACTAAACTAATGCAGGAGAATAATATATTGGGCATCCATATGGTTAGAAGTAGGTGGGTTCCTTTCACATTAGCAGCTCCCTTGGAAAATAAGAAAAGGGCTATGTAAACCAACGCCAGTATAAAGCCGATGGCAATTTGTAGTCCCACCCCACCTCTACTTTTGCGGGCGCAAACCACTACGCCCATAAAGGTCAGTAAGATGGCTGCAAAGGGTGACATATAACGTATATATTTTTCTGTTAGGAAGACATTTAAATTATCTGTTCCCTTGGCTTGAAGCTTTTTGATATAGGCATTCAGTTCTGTGAGGGTGAGCATCTCATGTAACTTCGGATTAATGATAAAATCATCAGGATGTAAGTTAAAGGCTACTTCTAGGAATGCCCCATCCGTAATCTTTTCATCTAAGCCATCTATCTTTCGATTGATCCAATCTTTCAGTTCCCACTGTCCTTTTTCTTCTATCCATCTCATGGATTTAGCAGCAAGCTTTTCTATCAGTTGATAGTCGCGGATGGTCTCGATCGTTATATCTGATCCTGTGTTATTGTAGCTTCGGTAGTAACCTACATAGAGATAAGTGTCTTCCGAGAGTTTAATATGAATATTTCTACTACTCGTCCGAAAGGGACTATCGATGTATTGTATTTCAAAGGCTACCCTTTTTTTGTTAGCCTCAGCTAGAATCCAACCTGTCAACAGAAAGCTACCTATAGCAATGAGCGAGGCACCTATAAAATAAGGTAGTAAAAAACGAGCAAAACTGATCCCTCCACTTAGAATGGCAATGATCTCTGTGCGTTGGGCAAGTCTAGAGGTTACAAAAACCGTAGTAATGAATACAGTAATAGGCGTCACCATATTAGCCATGAAAGGCAAAAAGCTGTAATAGTAATTGATGATTGCTCGATAGCTAAGTTTATGCTTGATAAAGTAATCGTTCTTCTCTGTGATATCAATCACCGTGATAATGAGGATGATGAGAAGTAGAATAAATAAAAAGCTGAATAAGAATTTTTTGAGTATGTATCTGTCTAATAACTTCATGATGTAAATTCCTTTTAGATCAACACTATTGTCATTGCTCGGATTACCATAATCTTGAGTGTCCGTCATTGCGAGCGCAGGGAGGCAATCCATACCTTGGATTGCCACGGTCACTTCGTTCCCTCGCAATGACGAAACGTGTTATGGCGACTTCCAGCGTGGATCCATGTAAAGATAAGTGTTGTTCATTGATTAACCTTTCTCCTCAATGCAGTCGCTCGGCTATTGCCGAGTGATTAATATTGCAGGATTGCCCTCACCTGTCGCAAGTTGTCATTACGAGACCTGAAAGTTTATGTCAACCTCGTTTGTGCCAAATGTTATTATCTATAACCGCTCCATCACAGTTCGCTGGATGCTTTCTTTCCAGGTTTTAAAATTATCTATTAAAATCAATAGGTTGTGTCAGGGATGATCCCTGACACCACAACAAATGTCAACCTCGTTTGTGCCAAGTCAATAACCTATAACCGCTCCATCACAGTTCGCTGGATGCTTTCTTTCCAAGTTTTAAAATTATCTATCAAAATCTGCTTTCGTGCCTCTTTAACCAGCCATAAATAAAAAGCTAGGTTGTGTATGCTGGCAATCTGCGCACCCAGTATCTCTTTCGATTTAAACAAATGGTGCAGATAAGCTTTTGTATAATGCTTACTCACGTAGTTATCTAGCCCTGGATCGATGGCATTAAAATCCTGCTTCCACTGGCTGTTCTTGATATTGATAATTCCCTGGGTGGTAAATAGCCTTCCATTTCTTCCACTGCGCGTTGGCATGACGCAGTCAAACATATCCACTCCTATTGCCATACACTCTAATAGGTCGAGCGGCGTTCCTACCCCCATCAAATAACGCGGTTTATGAACAGGGAGTATATCACAAACCCATTCTGTGACCTCATAAAGTTGACCCGTAGGATGGCACACCCCTCCAATTGCATTTCCGGGTTGATCCATTGATGCTATCGTCTCTGCCGACTGTATGCGAAGGTCTTTGTAAATACTACCTTGTACGATGGGAAATAAGGCTTGATAATCATTGTTGGCGTTGGTCGTTTTTTTAAACTGGTTGATACCTCTTTGTAACCACCTATGTGTCATTTCCATCGACTGCCTGGCATAAGCATAGGTACAAGGAAAAGGTGTACACTCATCTAACACCATCATGATATCAGATCCAATAGTTCTTTGTGTATCTACTACATTCTCTGGCGTAAAGGTATGCATAGACCCATCGATGTGAGAACAAAAGGTGACTCCTTGTTCGGTAATCTTCCTACGTTGTGTTAAAGAATAGACTTGATAGCCACCACTATCCGTTAAGATAGGTTTGTTCCAGTTGATAAACTGGTGCAAGCCCCCAGCTGCCTCAAGTACTTGTGTGCCAGGTCTTAAATAAAGATGATACGTATTTCCTAAGATGATTTCTGCCTCGATATCTGCGTGCAAATTACGTTGTTCTACGGCTTTGACAGTTCCTAACGTTCCTACAGGCATAAATATGGGTGTATGAATCTGCCCGTGGCGCGTAGTGATAGTTCCTGCACGGGCTTTGGAAGAAGCGTCGGTGTGTTGTAAGTCAAATTGCATCTTGGCTAGTTGAATATGAACAGTGAGGAACAAAGATAAAAGGTATTGAGCCCTTCTAGGTAAGATTGCTTGGCAAATTATTATGAAAGCTATTGAGTTTCTTATTTCAAATCCTCCTTGATCTGCGTAGCCCTTTTACTACCGACATGACTAGCGAGCGCTTCTAAGCTAGCTTCCTTGATGTGCTGTACCGATCCAAATTGTTGCAAAAGCGTTGCAATAGTCTTGGCACCTATGCCTGGTATGTCTTCCAATTGACTCTTGAGGCTTGATTGGCTTCTCTTCTGACGATGGAAGGTAACCGCAAAGCGGTGGGCTTCATCTCTAATATGCTGCAGTAGCTTCAAAGCCGGGGATTTCTTACTGATGTGTAGCGGGTAGCTATCTTCTGGATAATAGATTTCCTCTAAACGTTTGGCAATGCCGATGATCGCTACTTGGCCATAAATACCCAGTTCTTCTAAGGCTTCTACGGCAACGCCCAATTGTCCTTTGCCCCCGTCAATGACAATCAGCTGAGGTAGCGACTGGTTTTCTTCTAATAAGCGCTTATATCTTCTCCCTACCACCTCTCGCATGGAAGCAAAGTCATCGGGGCCTATGACCGTCTTAATATTAAAATGACGATAATCTCTTTTGGCTGGCTTACCTTCTTTAAAAACCACCATGGCTGCCACAGGATTAGTACCTTGTGTATTAGAATTATCAAAGCATTCGATATGAGTGGGTAGGTCCTTGAGCTGCAGTTCTTGCTGTAATAGCACTAATGTTCTGTTAGCTCTTTGTTGATTATCTTCTTGGCGTGTCAAAGCTTCTTTCTTGAGGAAAAGTACATTTTTAATAGCTAATTCCACCAACTTTTTCTTATCACCTATCTTAGGTACTGTTAGCTTGATGATCCCATCAAAGCTTGTTTCAACGGGTATATTCAACAGCACTTCTGTAGCATTGCTCTCATATTTAGTTCTGAAATTGACAAGCATCAAGGGTAATATCTCGGCATCTGCTTCGTCCAATTGCTTTTTGATGAGGGTGTTTTGTGTAAACCGGATAGCTCCTTCTTTGACCTGTAGGTAGCTGAGATAAGCCACTTTATCGTCCGAGACAATGGCACACACATCTACATCCCCCAGTTGCGGATTGGCAACCAGTGACTTGGCTTGGTAGGTGTTTAACGCTTCCAGTTTTTCTTTATACGCCTGTGCAGTTTTATAGTCCAGTTTTTGTGCTGCCTCTTGCATTCTTTCTTTTAAGTCCTTTTTGGCGGTAGCGATATTCCCTTTTAGCAAATGCTGAACCTGGGTTGTTACGTCTTGGTTGTATGATTCCTCGCTTTGTAGCCCTGCACAAGGACCTTGGCAGCGCCCTATATGGTATTGGAGACATACTTTGAACTTTTGTTTGCGTATATTCTCTGCGGATAGCTGATACCCGCAAGTCCGGATGGTGTATAGACTATGCGCTAGCTCCAGGATGCGGTACATGGACTTTAGTTCCGTAAAAGGTCCATAGAATTGCCCTTTGGTTGCTTCAGGGTGTCTCGTAACTATTAGACGAGGGAAGCGCTCCTGGGTTATGCATAAGTAAGGATACGTCTTGTCATCCTTCAATAAGATATTATAACGCGGCTGGTTACTTTTGATGAGGTTGTTTTCTAGGAGTAAGGCCTCATATTCTGAGTTGACTAATGTAAAGCTGATGTAGTTGATCTCTTCTACCAGCCTACGGGTCTTGAGATTTACTTGTTGTTTTTTATTGAAATAGCTCGTAACCCGTTTCTTGAGATTTTTAGCTTTGCCTACATAGATGATTTCTTGCTGCTTATTATAGAAAAAATATACCCCAGGCTGGTTAGGGAAGTGGTTGACATCTGCTATGGAATATTGCTTGGCGTGCATGGAATAGGGTATGCGAGCAAATTAATAGACTTCTTGCGTAAATTAAAATGCTGAGATTATTGCTGGCCGAAAACTTACTTTTACGCCTACTTACATCCTATACCACCGCTGTTATCCCAGCAAAGGCTGGGACCCAGGGCGCACGGATCGTGTCGTGTGTTGGATAATTATGCAAGAAGTCTACTACACGGCACCGATAAATCTAACCCAAGTTGCTAGATAAACAAAGCTTTAGCGATTTAAAAAGCAAGTAGAAATAACGCTGCAAATCCCCTACACAAAAAAATAGTGCTTTTTAAGTGAAAAATGAAGTTTTGTTCCTATTTTGATGTCCTCGTAAAATAAACTACATGCCAGAACTAACGAAAGAAAATAAAAAAAAGGAAGTTGTTTAGTTGCAGGAAGGAGTTCCTGCAACCACTAAGGAAAAGTTGCTCCTCAATTGTTGAAAAAGCTACAGAGTATACTCAAACCAGGAGGGAAGGTAATAGGTAAGCAGCTTGGTAGTGACCCTACCATTAGGACTATTAGTAAGCAAGAGGCAGAGAATATTATTAAACAGTTGATGGATGCGGGGGCGAAAAAGGTACAAAAGCCAGGCTATGGAGGTACTTGGTATGAATTACCAGGAGGAGGCGGTTTTGGTGTAAGAGGACAGTCTAGCGCAAAATCCTTGAAACATGGAACACCTAATACGATAGATTTAGTTGATTTGGGGTTAGATGGTATTGATAAACTTAAATACTAGGGCTATGGGTAAAGGGATATACAACAAATTTTCTAAGCAAGAGGCTGTATTTTTAGCGAAGGTGGATTTAGACTATGTTTCACTAGCTAATATAGTTTATATCGTTATGGGTACTAATAGGTATTATCCTACAGACGAAGATTATTTAAAGGCCCTAGAGTTTATAAAGTATTTAATGAATAAGTATAAAGACAGACTAAAGTGCTTAGAAGGTCCCGAATTTCAAAAAATTAACATGACCAATGAAGCGTTCATTGGCTGGTTAAAAGAAATGTGGTATGCAGGCAAGTATAAAGAAATAGATTATGGTGTCTGGTTTGACTTAGATGAAGAAAATTAAACCTACCAGAGCCAAACCTTACCCTAGAGCCACCTATTAGCAAGGAAACATTAAAGGGTATTATCAACAGAGTATTAGATTTAACTGTTCCAGGTGGCGAGCTGATTAAAATATTATCAGGCTTATCGGATGCTCCACAAAACCAGCAAGAGTGGCTTAAGCTGGCGCTAGATACGGCACTGGACTTGATGCCAGGTGGGAAGATATTTAAGTTCTTGAAGGGGCCCGCGGCGAAGATGGGGATTAAGAAGATAGAAAATCAAATTCTGAAAATAGCAGCTAAAAAGGCGAAGAAGGCTGGGAAGGCTATAAGCAAAAGTTTTGAAAAGATTTCGGATAACCTAATAAAGAAAAGAAGATTCCGTGGCAGAGGGCCCATGGGTGCGTAGGCTTGGAGGGCTAGAAGATAATCGGCTCCAGCCGAGTGACGATTCATTACCTAACTGTAGCAAGCTGTCATTGCAGGTTTCAATTATGTACTCAATATTCTTTGTAAGTTCGCATGTCCTATCTGGTGCAGACTATCCACCAAGTTAGCAACAGCTTCTTGTGTGAAATTGAAAAGCAAGTTAGGGAAGATGCCTAAGCCAATAATCAGTAACAGCACCATTAATAAGAACGTCCGTTCCCTTTTACTCAAATCTTGAAGCTTAGCTTCCAGTTCAGGAGGTTGTACAGAAAATTTTCCACCAAACATGCGTTGTATAGTCCACACATAATAGGTGGCATTGACTAAGATACCTAGGCTACCAACTATTCCCATCCATAAGGGTAAAATCTGTTGCGTGGATGACTGAAAGATTCCTAGCAAGATCAGCAACTCTGCTATAAAGCCAGAAAATCCAGGTATCCCCATGGCCGCAGCAAAAGCCAATAAGGTGAAAGCTGTATAGTAAGGCATGTGTGTTGCCAAGCCACTATAATGTGTAATGGTTCTGTCCTGGGTTCTTTTATCCAAGACACCCACAATCAAGAAGAGCAAACTAGCAATTAAACCATGACTGATCAGTTGATACAAAGCCCCTTGCATTCCTTCTGCTGTCAGCGAGCTCATGCCTAGTAAGAAGAAACCCATATGGGCAATAGAGGAATAGGCGACCATTTTCTTGAGATCCTGCATGGCCAATGCGTTCAAGGCTGCATAGATAATAGAAACGAGGCCGATAAGTCCTATCCACCAGCCATAATAGATAGCTCCTTCTGGGAAGATGCTGTAAGTACGTAAGAGCCCATATCCCCCTAGTTTGAGCATAATACCAGCCAGGATGATAGAAATAGGTGTTGGTGCTTGTACGTGTGCCGCTGGTAGCCAGCTATGGAAGGGGACAGCTGCTAGTTTAATGAGCAAGCCACATACAAGTAATAAAAATCCCATGAGTCGAATAGGGTATCCTCCTAGCAGCTGGTGGCTATCTAGGTGGAAGGAACTACCAGGCATAAAGTTTTGAGTGTCCGTTAGGAGAGTCATGTCGAAAGTATGGACGACATGTTGGGGGTCTATTTGCTGGTGAAGCATTCTTTGTTGAATCAGTTCGATGAGGTTAGATGCAATGGGTTGTGTAACATAGCCTTCTACTAAGCCAGCTTGGATGCCTGTAGCTGCTGGATCGTAGGCTGATAAGCCTAGCCCTATCACAACGACTAGCATACATAGGGTGCCCAATAAAGTATATAAAAAGAACTTCGTGGCTGTCTGTGGACCATTGGTATCTCCCCAGAGGGCAATGAAGAAATAGATGGGTACGAGGGCTACTTCGAAGAAGATATAGAATAATAAGAGGTCGAGTGCTACCAGGCTGCCTATGATCAAAGCGTTCAAGAAAAGATATAAGATAAAATAAGCCTTTACATACTTACCGATTGACCAAGAGGCAATAGCTCCAACCCCTAAAACAAGCAATGCCAACGCCACCAGTCCCCTATTCAGGCTGTCTATTCCTAAGAAGTAATTGACAGATAAGATGCCGAGCTTTCCTAGCGGGAAGCTGAGCCAAGGGACCCTTTCTACGAAATACACATTCCCTGTTATGGTTTCATGAGAATTACATGCTGTAGCAGGAGATAAGTGCGTAAACATCCATATAGCACCTAGGCCTTGGAGAACCAGGGTTGCTAAGTTGATGATTCTAAATGTATTTTTCTGATGGCTAGGGACCAACGATGCCACGAAGGCACTAGCAACGGGCAGCCAGATGAGAATGGATAAAATGGGTAATTGCATGGACTTGAGTTATTTGTCTTTTAAGCATTCATGCTCATAGATTGGCAAACAGGGTGAATTAGATAAACTTGGTAGCCGTTCATGCATGCATATTTACCTTTCCAATAACACTATATGTATTCAAGAAGCCAATCTTGCTATGTCGAGATTCGTCTTCGACGACCTACTTTTTGCCGACCATGCAAAAAGTAGGCAAAAAAATCACCGCTACTGGAAAAATGGCTACAATGAACTTCCCATGCACATATCGAAGCGATTATCTTCTAACTCTCCAAGCCTACGCAACGATGAGCCCTTCGGGGTTGCCACGGCCCTTTGGGCCTCGCAATGACGTTTTGGTGTAGCAGGAATTAATTCCTGCTACCGCTTTGTTTAGGCCAAACTAAATTGCCACGCCCCTCTGCCACGGCTGCTTTGCAGCCTCGCAGTGACA